>NZ_JBHYJA010000005.1:7056-32392 GCF_042740355.1 Streptomyces sp. NPDC059010 | reverse complement strand
GAGCGTCCCCGCACGACGCTCCGGACGGCCGCGGTGTCATGCCCGCGCCGGGACGGGGCACCGCTGCCCGTCGGGCACGCGCGCGTGCGTCGTCGTTCGGTCACCTGCCCTCACGCGCGCGTACGTCCTGCGCCAACTCCCGCCGGTAGTCCGCGTACACGGCACGCAGTCGCTCGCCCGGCCAGTCGGCGGGGAGGAGTTCGGGGGGCAGCACCGGGTCGGCGAGCAGATGCCGTACGACGGCCGCGAAGCCGGTGAGACGGTCGGACGGTTTGCGCGCGCCGGTGACATGGGCCAGCAGGGCGCGCCCCGTGGCGGCCCACGCGTCCAGCGGCCACAGGCTCGCGGCCAGTTCACGCGCCGGGCGGTCGGGGCGGGCCGTGTACCGGTCCGTGACCTCGTCGAGGCCGTCCGGCAGGGCGCGGCGCAGGTTGGCCGGCCGCAGCCAGACGCCCTCGCGGAGTTCAGCGAGCCGGAGCCGGGTCAACTCGGTGCGGAGTTCGGCGCGTTCGGCGGGGCCGCGACCCGTGGCCGTGACCACGACCATCTCCCAGTCGCCGTCCCAGGGCAGGGTCTCGGGATGGACGGCGTCGTCCTGGCGGCGTTGCCGCTCCAGCAGCCGTTCGCTGAGCCCGTAGACCGTGTCCGCGCGCCGCAGGTCCCCGGCCGCCACCATCCGGCTGAGCGCCGCCCGCAGAGTGGACCCGGCGATACCGAACGGCTCCACGGCGCCGACCAGCTCCTTGACCGGCAGCTCGGGCGGATGCAGCCCCAGCAGCAGGCTCAGGACGACCGAGCGCGCGGGCAGCGGGCGCAGTTCCAGTTCCAGCTCCACGTCGTCGGCCTGCGGTGACGCGTTGTTCGGCATGGTCACGACTGTACGGGGCAGGGCGATCTATCCGTATTGCAGGATTGCTGCGGCCGTAGCCATGATGCAACACTGGCGGCATGGTCTCGATACTCGCGCAGGAGCAGTCCGAGCAGTACGCCACCCACGACGTCACCAACCAGCCCCCTCCCCTGACGCCGTACGACGCGTCGGAGGACACCGCCCTGCTCGAAGGCCTGCGCCGGGAGGGCGCCGGATGGGCCGAGGAGGACATCCGGCGGCTCGGCCTGCGGGCCGGGAGCGCCGAGGCGCAGGAGTGGGGTGAGCAGGCCAACCGGTACGAGCCGGAGTTGCGTACGCACGACCGGTACGGCCATCGCGTCGACGAGGTCGAGTTCCATCCGAGCTGGCACCACCTGATGCGGGTCGCGGTCGCCGAGGGGCTGGCGGCGACGCCCTGGGCGGACGAACGGCCCGGAGCACATGTCGCCCGGACCGCGGGCGGACTGGTGTGGGGGCACACCGAGGCCGGGCACGGCTGCCCGACGTCGATGACGTACGCGGCGGTCCCCGTGCTGCGTCGGCAGCCCGAGCTCGCGAAGGTCTACGAGCCCCTGCTGACCAGCCTGGAGTACGACCCGGGGCTGCGTGTGCCGACCGAGAAGCGGGGTCTGCTCGCGGGCATGGGGATGACCGAGAAGCAGGGCGGCTCGGACGTCCGCACGAACACCACCACGGCCTGGCCCACCGCCGAGCCCGGCGTGTACACGCTGCGTGGGCACAAGTGGTTCACCTCGGCGCCCATGTGCGACGTCTTCCTGGTGCTGGCCCAGGCTCCCGGCGGCCTGTCCTGCTTCCTCGTGCCGCGGATCCTGCCGGACGGCAGCCGCAACAGCTTCCGCATCCAGCGGCTGAAGGACAAGCTGGGCAACCGCTCCAACGCGTCCTCCGAGCCGGAGTTCGACGGGACCGTCGCCTGGCTGGTCGGGCCCGAGGGGCGAGGCGTGAAGACGATCATCGAGATGGTCAACTGCACGCGGCTGGACTGCGTGATGTCCTCGGCGACCCTGATGCGCAAGACCCTGGTCGAGGCGGGGCACCATGTGCGCCACCGCAGCGCGTTCGGGGCCCGGCTGGTGGACCAGCCGCTGATGCGCAACGTCCTGGCCGACCTGGCGCTGGAGTCCGAGGCGGCGACGACGCTCACGCTACGGCTGGCCGGCGCGGCCGACCGGGCGGTGCGCGGGGACGACGCGGACGGCACCGAGACGGCGTTCCGCCGGATCGCCACGGCCGTCGGCAAGTACTGGGTCACCAAGCGGGGCCCGGCCTTCACCGCGGAGGCCCTGGAGTGCCTGGGCGGCAACGGCTACGTCGAGGACTCGGGCATGCCCCGCCACTACCGCGAGGCGCCCCTGCTGTCCATCTGGGAGGGCTCGGGGAACGTCAACGCTCTCGACGTACTGCGGGCGTTGAGCCGGGAGCCGGACACGGCGGAGGCCCTCTTCGCCGAACTCGCCCTGGCACAGGGCGCGGACACTCGTCTTGACTCGGCCGTCACCCGCCTGAAGGGGCAACTGGCCACCGGCTCCGAGGCCGGCGCCCGCCGCCTGGTCGAACTGATGGCCCTGACCCTCCAGGCCTCCCTCCTGATCCGCCACGCCCCCACCCCGGTCGCCGACGCCTTCTGCGCGACCCGGCTCGGCGGCGACTGGGGGCACTCCTTCGGGACCCTGCCGGATGCGGCGGACGTGGACGGGATCCTGGAGAGGGCCCTGCCGGGCGGGGAGTGAGGCGCCGGGCACGGCACCGAGGCAGCCGTGGCGACCTGCCCCACTCCGTACTGCGGCCGCCCCGCTCCCCAAGCAACCGTCACCCCGTCGTCCGCCCACCCCACAACGGGCCGAACCGCGCCCACTCGTATCCCCACTGGTCGATGCGGCGGCTCTCCAGGCGGCCGCGCAGGGCGCGGCCGGCGATGAAGGGTACGGATGCGGCGCACAGGCCTGCGAGGCCGCCGACCAGCGCGGCCCGTGAGCGGGCCTCGGACGGGGTGGCGGGCCTGGTCACCAGGCGGCCCTGGGGGTCCGTCCAGACGGTGACCGGCGTGCCGACGCCGCTGCCGGGCCGGACGCGTGCCTGGCCGGTGTGCGCGGAGCCGTCCTGTGCGCTCCAGCGGACCTTCGCCCACACGCTCGCGGCGCTCGACGTGCCGGTGCGCGAGTCCGCCGTACCCGGTACCTGCTCGGTGAGCAGGGCGACGGCGGGCCGCCACTCGACGCGCTCGCGCGCCATTCCCCCCTCCACCGTGTGCGCCGTCGTGAGGCCGGCCAGCACTCCCGCGAGGACGGTGAACGCCCAGCCGGCGAGCAGTACCCAGGCCTCCACCGCGTCGGCCCGGCGCTTGAGCGGATTGCGCCGCCATCGCCACAGCCACACCTTCGGACCACGGAACGCCATCGAAGGCTTCCTCCTCATGAGTGCACGAACATGCCGGACCAGCCCCTCCTCCCATACGGGAGACGGCGGGCGGATGCTCACGCCGGGTACCGGGAGTCGACGGTGGCACGCGTCACGCGCCGCCCGCCGGTGTCTTGGCCAAAGGGCCCCACGGCGCCTGGCAGCGGGCTATCATCGCCGCCTTGACCTGCGACGTAGGCCTTTCCAGAGGTGACTGTCAGTGCCGGGGTGCAGACTGGCCGATACCTGAGACAAAGACGTCGCGGAGGTGATCGGCATGACCGAGGTACTGCTCGCCGTGGGCACCCGCAAGGGCCTGTTCATCGGGCGGAGGCGAGGTGGCACCTGGGAGTTCGACGAGAGTCCCTACTTCAACGCTCAGGCCGTGTACTCGGTCGCCGTCGACACCCGGGGCGAGCGTCCGCGGCTGCTGGCGGGCGGCGACAGCGCGCACTGGGGCCCGTCCGTGTTCCACTCCGACGACCTGGGCCGCACCTGGACCGAACCGGCCAAGCCGGCCGTCAAGTTCCCGAAGGACACGAAGGCTTCCCTGGAGCGGGTGTGGCAGCTGCACCCGGCGGCCGCGGAGCCGGACGTGGTGTACGCGGGCACCGAACCGGCCGCGCTGTACCGCTCGGAAGACCGCGGCGAGACCTTCGACCTCGTCCGCCCGCTGTGGGAGCACCCGACCCGCTCGAAGTGGGTGCCGGGCGGCGGCGGTGAGGGCCTGCACACCGTGATCACCGACAAGCGCGACGCCCGGGCCGTCACGGTCGCCGTGTCGACGGCCGGCGTGTTCCGGACCACCGACGGCGGAGCCAGCTGGGCACCGTCCAACTCCGGTGTCTCCGCGGTGTTCCTGCCCGATCCGAACCCGGAGTTCGGCCAGTGCGTGCACAAGATCGCACAGGACGCGTCGACTCCGGACCGTCTCTATCTGCAGAACCACTGGGGCGTGTACCGCAGCGACGACGCGGGCGCGCACTGGACGGACATCGGCGAGGGCCTGCCGTCCACGTTCGGCTTCGCGGCGGCCGCACACCCGCACCGCGGCGAGACGGCGTACGTCTTCCCGATCAACGCCGACGCGGACCGCGTCCCCGCCGGCCACCGCTGTCGCGTCTTCCGCACGGCGGACGCGGGCAAGACCTGGGAGCCGCTGTCGGCGGGCCTGCCGCAGGAGGACCACTACGGCACGGTGCTGCGCGACGCGATGTGCACCGACGACGCGGACCCGGCGGGCGTGTACTTCGGCAACCGCAACGGCGAGGTGTTCGCCTCGGCCGACGACGGCGACAGCTGGCAGCAGCTGACGTCGCATCTGCCGGACGTGCTGTGCGTACGGGCCGCGGTGATCGGATGAACCGTCAGGACTTAGGGGCGGGTGGTGCGGCGGGCCTTGGCCACTGGTTGATCAGCGGCGCCACTACGGCAGTAGGGTGACGCCCGTGGCACCACGACCCTTGCATGAAATCGTCGAACCGGGCTGGGCGAAGGCCCTGGAACCCGTTGCCGAACGGATCGCCTCGATGGGCGACTTCCTGCGCGCGGAGATCGGCGCGGGACGCACCTATCTACCGGCGGGCCCGAATGTCCTGCGGGCCTTCCAACAGCCCTTCGACGACGTACGGGTCCTGATCGTCGGACAGGACCCCTATCCGACACCCGGGCATGCCGTGGGGCTGTCGTTCTCGGTGGCGCCCGACGTGCGTCCGCTGCCCGGCAGTCTCATCAACATCTACCGCGAGCTGAACACCGATCTGGGGCTGCCGCAGCCGTCCAACGGCGATCTGACGCCGTGGACCCAGCAGGGCGTGCTGCTGCTCAACAGGGCGCTCACCACGGCCCCGCGCAAACCGGCCGCCCACCGGGGCAAGGGCTGGGAGGAGGTCACCGAGCAGGCCATCCGTGCGCTGGCCGCGCGCGGCAAGCCGCTGGTCTCCATCCTCTGGGGCCGCGACGCCCGCAATCTGCGGCCCCTGCTCGGCAACCTGCCGTCGGTGGAGTCCGCCCACCCCTCCCCCATGTCCGCCGACCGCGGGTTCTTCGGTTCCCGCCCGTTCAGCCGGGCCAACGACCTGCTGATCCGGCAGGGCGGACAGCCGGTGGACTGGCGTCTGCCGTGACCGGGGCCGCCGGGTTCCTCGCGGTCGACTCCGGAGGGTCCGGCATGCGGGTCGTCGTCGGGACCGTCGAGCGCGGTGTCCTGGCCCGGCGGGAGAGCCGCGAGCCGGTGCGCACCGGGGAGCGGGGCATCGACCCCGGGCATCTCATGGAGCAACTGGTGCCCATGGTGCGCGCGTCGATGGCCGAGAGCGAGGTCGCCGAGCTGGGTGCGGCCGCGATCGGGGCCGCCGGGCTCGCCTCCCTGGGGGACGCGCTGCGCGCCGAACTACCGGCCGCGCTGGCACGGGAGTTCGGCCTCGGACGGGTCGCGCTGGTCGCCGATGCCGTGACCGCCTACGTCGGCGCCCTCGGGCCGCGGCCCGGTGCCGTCGTCGCCGCCGGTACGGGGCTGATCGCGACGGGCACGGATCTGACGTGCTGGCGCCGTGCGGACGGCTGGGGCCATCTGCTCGGCGACTGCGGCAGCGGTGCCTGGATCGGGCGGGCCGGGCTGGAGGCGGCCCTGCGCGCGTACGACGGGCGGCCCGGCGGGTCGGTCGCGCTGCTGACCCGCGCCGAGGAACAGTTCGGCCCGATGGGAGGGCTGCCTGGCCGGCTGTATCCGCGCCCGGACCGTCCCGCCGTCCTCGCCTCCTTCGCTCCCCAGGTGGCCGCCTGCGCCGACGGCGACCCGGTCGCCGCGGACATCCTGCGCGCCGCCGCCCGGCACATGGCCGAGTCCGCGGCCGCCGTGTGCCCCGGCACCGGAGAGCCCCAAGTCGCGTTCACCGGCGGCCTGTTCAAGATCGGCGACCCTCTCGTCGTACCCCTGGAGGAGGAGCTGGCGAAGCGGCTGCCGCATGCGCGGCGGGTGGCGGCCGCCGGGGATCCGTTGCAGGGGTCGGTGCGGATCGCGACCGATCTGGCGACGGGGGCGCTCACTCTGCCGGGTGACGAGGCGCTGCTCTGCGTGGCCAACGGAAAGTTGGACTGATCCCCATACGCCGTTCGGTTCCGCACTGTAGGTAACTCAATCAGACAAAAGCGGACGGATACCGCTCACCTGCACCCTCCCCGAACAGGGGAGCCCAATTAGCCAGTAACATGCGTCGCCATGAGCTCCCCCACTGGGCCCGCGTCCGGCCTGCCAGTACGAATGCCGCGACCTCGTCAGCCCGGGCGGCACCGCCGACCCGAGCCGTTGGCGGCTCCCCAAGGCGCACCCGCGCTCGTCCTCGCGGTGCCGGGCACGCCGAGCGCGGCGACCCGCGGCCTCGCCGACGAGGTCGTGAGCATCGCCCGCTCCGAGCTCCCCGGCCTCGACGCCCGGATCGGGTATGTCGACGGTGACGACGTGGAGTTCCCCACGCTGCAGTCGGTGCTGGTGCACGCCGCCGACGAGCGCACCGCCCGTTATGAGCAGGCACTCGCCGCGGGTGTGGAGGTCAAGGAGCCCGAGGGCCCCGTCGCCGTCGTCGTTCCGCTGCTCGCCGGTCCGGACAACGCGCTGCTGCGCGTCATCCGCCAGGCCGTGATGGAGAGCCGGGTCGCCGCCGATCTGACCGATGTGCTGGGCCCGCACCCGCTGCTCGCCGAGGCGCTGCACGTGCGCCTGTCGGAGGCCGGTCTGGCCCGCGCCGACCGCGCCCGCCTGTTCACCGTGGCGACGGCCGCGGACGGCATCATCCTGGCCTCCGTCGGTGGCGAGGAGGCCGTCCAGGCGGCCGGGATCACCGGCATGCTGCTCGCCGCGCGCCTGGCGGTGCCGGTGATGGCGGCGGCCCTGGACCAGGAGGGCTCGATCACGGCCGTCGCCGAGCAGCTGCGGTCCTCGGGCTCGCAGCAGCTGGCGCTCGCGCCGTATCTGATAGGGCCGGAGATCGACCCCAGCCTGGTCGCGGAGGCCGCGCGGGAGGCGGGCTGCTCCGCCGCCGAGGCGCTCGGCCCGTACCCGGCGATCGGCAAGCTCGCCCTGTCGAAGTACACGACGGCGCTGGGCATCGCCCCGCAGCAGGCGCAGGGCACGCCGGTCCGCTGACGCGCACGTCGGAGCCACAGCCGTACCACCGAAGCCGCTCACGCCGAAGGCCCGCTCCCGCACCGGGAGCGGGCCTTCGGCGTACGGTCAGGCTCTGCCGGTGTCCGGGCCGACGATCAGGCAGGACGCCGCGGGCACCTCGATCGAGCCCTCGTAGCGCGGCAGCCCCCGGTCCGGGTCGAGGGCGAACCAGGACACGTCACCGGAGCGCTCGTTCGCGACGTACAGGACCCCGCCCGCCTCGGTGATCGCACGCGGCCAGTGTCCGGCGCAGGTCACCGTGCCGATCAGGCGCAGTTCCTCGCCCTCGACGGCGAACGTGGACAGGACGTCCTCGCCCCGTGTGGCGGTCCAGACGAAGCGGCCGTCGGGCGAGGCGACGATGCCGGAGGGGTAGGCGTCGCCGGCCGGGGCGCCCGGCAGCACGGGCACCTCCACCAGCGGCTTCAGGGTGCCGTCGTCGGCGTCCCAGTGGCAGACGGTGACGGTCGGGGTGAGTTCGTTGAGGACGTACGCGTACCGGCCGTGCGGATGGAAGGCCAGGTGGCGGGGGCCCGACCCGGGGCGCAGGGCGGTCTCGCGATGTACGTCGAGGATGCCGTCGGTCAGGGTGCACACCCGTACCGAGTCGGTGCCGAGGTCGACGCTCACGGCCCAGCGGCCGCCCGGCTCGGGCAGCACCTGGTGGGCGTGCGGGCCCTGCTGGCGGGGCGTGTGCGGGCCGGAGCCGGTGTGCCGGAGCACGGCGGACGGGGCGGCCGCGAGGGTGCCGTCGGCGCGGACGGGGACGGCGGTGACGCTGCCGGAGCCGTAGTTGGCGGTCAGGACGTGGCCGTCGAACAGGCTGAGGTGCACGGGCCCGCCGGCGTTCACCGGCACCGCGGGCCCGAGCGGCTCCGGCGTGTCCGCGGTCACGCGGTACGCGGCCACCGCACCCTCGGCCGTCTCGCTGACCGCGTAGAGCGTGTCGCCGTCGGGCGACAGGGCCAGGTACGCGGGGTCGGGCAGGTCGTTCACGCGACTCAGGACGGTCAGTGCGCCGCTGCCGGGCGCCACGGCCGCCATGGTGATGCCCGTACCACCGGCCGCCGTGAATGACCCGATGTAGGCCCGTGCTCCCCGCCTGCCCACGTCTGCCACCGTTGTCCCCTTCCGGTCGGTTGCCGTCGGGGCGACGGTAGCAGTGGATCTTTCGGCCCAGACCGGGACGCCGCACCGCGAGGGATGTTCCGCACGGCGACATCCTGGGCGGCGCGGCGGTACTTCTCGGGGGCACACCCGCGGACCGCTCCCGCACGGCACGCGGGTTCCGTGCGCCCGACGGGGCGGAATTACCCGACGGGAGGGCTGATCCACCCTCTGGGGAGTCACTGAAGTGCGGGGGCGGCGTGTCGAGCTCCGGTTCGCGACGGTTTCGCCCGAATCCGCACGGGGATTTACGTCTGCTGCGCCACGAGCCGCGAACCGGACGGCGCGCGCAGCGGCTGGGCCAGCTCGGCCAGGGCCCGCTCCAGGCCGTGCAGATGGGCCAGCGCGGGGTTCGTCGCCGTCGGCTGCGCGGTGGGCGCGGTGACGTCCGTGCCGCCGGTCAGGGCCTCCACCGCGGCCTCGACGCGCCAGCACGCGGCGGCCAGGCGGGCGTCGTGCGAGGCCTCCGGGTCGGCGGCGACGGCGGCCAGGCCGCGGATCTCCCGGGCGCAGTCGTCGAGCAGGGCCAGTACACGGCGGGCGCGCCGCTTGCGGGCCGGCATCGGGTTCAGCGGGTGCACGAGCGGGGCGACCGAGAGCCGTACCCGGCCGAGCAGCTGCTCCAGTTCGGCCAGCCGCGGGGCCGGATCGGCGGTCTCGTCCCCGGCGAGCCGGGCGGCGGCCTCGGCGGTGGCCGCGTGGACGCAGCGCAGGGCGCGCTGGATCCAGGCGTGGTTCGTGGCGTGCGTGGTGACCGGCAGGACGAGGGCCACGGCGAGCGCGGCACACAGCGCGCCGACACCGGTCTCCGCGAGACGGAGCCGGAGCAGGCCGGGGTCCAGCACGCCCAGCAGGCCGTACAGCAGGCTGACCATGACCGTCACTGCCAGCATCATCCAGGAGTACGAGACGGCGGCGGTGTAGAAGATGCCGAAGACACAGACGGCGACCAGGGCGGCCGTCGGCGCGGGCGCGCCGTGCAGCGGGACGGCGACCAGCAGGCCGACGGCGATACCGATCACGGTTCCGAAGACCCGGCGGAAGCCGCGGACCAGGGTTTCGCCGCGAGAGGCCGTGTTGACGAAGATCCACCAGGCGGTACCGACGGCCCAGTACCAGCGGTCTTCGGAGAGCAGCTGCCCGGCCAGAAGCGCGAGAGCCGAGGCAGCGGTGACCTGGAAGGCCTGCCGGGTGGTGGGCCGCGCCAGGCCGATGCCGGGCAGGGCCGGCGGGGCTGCCGCGGGTGGGGTACGGCGCTCGATGGGCCAGAGCACGAAGCGTGTGGCGCCGGCCGCGAGGAGGGCGAGCCCCACGGCGGTGCACAGCTCGGGCAGCTGAGCGGGAACCGCGTGCAGGAACTGCGTGATGAAGAAGTTCATGAACGCGAAGATCCCGAGCGCGTGCCCCCGCGGGCCCCAGCGGCGGGCGTAGACCCCACCGAAGACGACGGCCAGGAACGCGGCGTCACGGGCCGGTGTGGTGCCGTGCAGTGTGGTGGCGAGCGCCAGCACGGGGAATCCGGCGACGGGAAGCAGGGCGGTGGTGATCCGCTGGTCACGGAGGGTCGCATCGGTGACCGTGAAGAGGGCGAGCAGTGCCGCGAGCCCTCCGGTGATCGACGCGGTGAGCGACAGGCCGCACAGTTCGGAAACGGCGACGGCCGCGGCGACACCGATGACAGCGCGGGTCGCGTTCCGCAGCCTCAAGCGCCCCGGGTCCGGAGCCACGAACATCCTCTTCACGGCGGTGCGCCGCCCCCCTTGCGGTGGTACGCGCCCTGCCCGCGGTCGTCCCGGGTTGCGGGCGACGAGCAGGCACGACTGAGGCACCGCGGTCCGGACCGGCCTCGTCGCCGTCCGGCGCTACGCGGCGCCGCAAGTACATGGATAGGGCAAAGATAAGCACTTCAGAACCCATTGGCTCAACCGTGCCGCCGACGACTGTGCCAATGGCACGACTGATCCCCCTCGATGTCGTCCGTTGGGAGTCCAATGGATCAGACTCTGGCCCAGCACCGAGCCTGCCCCCGGAATCCGCGGCGCCCCGCGGTCACCGGCCCTGCGGCGAAAGCTGCGCCCCGCCCAGCCGCTCGCGCACCCGGTCCGGCCAGGCTGTCGGATCGGCGCCGTGCTGGCACAGGAAGGCGAACATCACCCGTTCGAGGCCGAAGCCGACGCAGCCGCTGTGGGCGGTGGTGCCGTCGGCTTCGCGGATGTCGAAGCGCTCGGTGAAGAACTTGTCGTGGAAGTTGAAGGAGGCGGCCGCGATGGTTCGGTCGGGCCCGGTCTTGAGCCTCAGTTCGTACTTGAGCTCCAGGAGGCGCTGGGACACGGTCTTCGCGATCCCGTCCTCGGCGGAGAAGAACGGGTCGTTGGCGACCTCGGCGTGGCCTTCGAGGCCGAGGTCGGTGATGAGCTCGAAGGCCAGGTCCATGAAGCGGCGGCGGGATTCGGTCACGAAGTCGCGGGATCCCATGAAGACGATCTCGCGGATCGTGAAGTCCCACAGACGCTCCAGCGTCGTCGCGTAGCGCGATTCGAAGCGGAAGGACTTCCCCTTGGCGGTCACGACCCGGTCTCCCGGGCCGGGGAGCCGTGTCCCCTCGTGCTGGCTGAAGGTGTGGAAGCACATCGTGGGCGGGAGGCAGTAGTCGACGTTGTCGCAGTCGGCCAGGATGTCGGCCGACACCCGACGGCGCGCGGCGTAGGACTCACGGAACGCTCCGTAGGTGCGTGAGTCGCTGTGCAGCCTCGTCACGAACATCAGGAACTGCGGGAAGGACGCGAAGTAGTCGCACTTCTCCAGCACGCGGGTGGGCATCAGGGTCGGGTACCGGAACTCCACGGCGCCGAACTCCCGGACGACGAGGTCCCGGATCAGGTCGTCCAGGCAGTCCATGAGGGCGAGCAGGTTGCCGCCGATGCCGATCTGGCCCTCGCCGAGCGTGCACACCTCTCCCGCGGCGGCCAGGTCGTCGAAGACCTCGGGCCGCGCCGGGCGCCGAACGCCCGACTCCCAGATGACCTTCGTCCGGAGCACCCCGTGCGGCAGGACCTCGGATTCGACGACCGCGGCCGCACGGGCCGCGAGTTCCTCCACGTCGACCGCGGTGTCGGTCTTCACTTCGATCGATGTGATCAGCCCGTCCTGCTCCACCAGCGAGAAGTCGCAGATCCGGGAGTCCACGAAGTAGACCCGGCGTGCGATCTCCGGTGCGAGCGCCGCCGGCAAGGGCGTCGGCAGGATCAGGTTCGCCTCAGGCATGGCGTACGGCACCGGTCTTCGCCAGCACCAGATCCGCGATCGCCGAGATCGACCGGAAGCGGTCGATGTCCAGGTCTTCGGGCGCCACCGTCACCTGGAACTCCCCTTCGATGAACACCACGAGCTGCATGGCGAAGAGCGAATTGACGATGCCGGCCGCGAAGATGTCCTCCTCGTCGGCCAGGACGTGCTCGCCCATGTGCGGGGCGAGGAAGGTGCGGATGCGGTCGATGACGTCGTTGCGCGACATGTGGGCCTCCTTGCGGGACAGATAGGGCGTCTCTCAGCGTGCGTACTCGTAGAACCCTCGGCCGCTCTTCACGCCGAGCAGCCCGGCGTGGACCATCTTCTGAAGCAGCGGAGCCGGTCGGTACTTGGGATCCCGGTAGCTCTCGAAGAGCACCGTCAGAGAATTGAGGATGGTGTCCAGGCCGATCAGATCGCCGGTCTCCAGCGGCCCCATCTTGTGACCGAAGCAGCCCTTGAAGATCCGGTCCACGTCCTTCGCCGAGGCGACCTGGTCCTGGACGCAGAACACGGCCTCGTTCACGGTCAGCATCAGGACCCGGTTGGTGATGAAGCCCGGCAGGTCGGCCACCACCACGCCCTCCTTGCCGATCCGGCCCAGCAGTTCCAGGCCCGTGGCCATGGTCTGTTCGGAGGTGTGGAATCCCCTGATCACCTCCACCATGGGCATCAGCGGGACCGGGTTCATGAAGTGCATCCCCAGCACCCGGTCCGCACGCCCGGTCACGCCGGCGACCCTGGTGATCGAGATCGCCGAGGTGTTGACCGCGAACAGGACGTCCGGCTTGCAGATCTGGTCGAGGCGGAGGTAGACGTCGTGCTTGACGTCCCAGTCCTCGGTGACGTTCTCCAGTACGAAGTCCGCGCGCTCCAGCGACTCCAGGCCGGTGTCGAAGGTGATGCGGTCGAGCACGGTGGCCGGGTCGGCGACCGTCTCGCGCTTGGTGTACAGCCGCTGGAGGCGCTGGAGTTCGGCGATCGTCTTGCGAGCGTCGGCGAGCTGGGCTTCCGAGATGTCTGTCAGGACGACGTCGAAGCCGTGCTCGGCGAAGGTGTGCGCGACGCCGCGCCCGATGGTCCCGGCGCCTACGACGCCGATTGTCCGTATGTTCATTTGGTTCTGGTCGCCCCCTGTCATGGTGTCGGCCTCCTTTCCTCACGTGGCTTCGCACTCGGCGTCACAAGCCCGCCCCGGTCGCAGCGGCGCCCAGGATGGACTGGAGGAGCTGAGTGGTGCCCTCGATGATCTCCATGACCTTCGCGTCCCGCAGGTAGCGCTGGACCGCGGCCTCGCTCCCGATGCCGACGGCGCCGTGGATCTGCACGGCGTCCGCGGCCGCCCGTGTCGCCGCCGTGGACGCGAAGTACTTCGCCGCCAGGGTCTGGTTGATGGCTTCGGGGTCCCGCGCCGCGCGCGCCAGGCCGGCGCGGTGACAGAGCAGCCGGGCCGCTGTGCTGTTGACGTGCATGTCCGTGAGCATCGCCTGGACGAGCTGGTGGTCCCGGATCGGTCCGCCGCCCTGTGAGCGCCGGGTCGCGTAGGCCGCGGAATCCTCGGCGCAGGCGCGCGCCAGACCGACCGAGCCCCAGGCGGTGCTGTACCGCCCCACGTCCAAGGCCGACGACGCGACGAAGGTCAGACCCGTCCCCGGCCGGCCGACGAGGTTCGCGGCCGGGATCCGGCAGTCGGTGAACGTCAGCTCCGCCAGCAGTGAGCCGCGCAGTCCCATCAGGTCGCGGATCGGGGTGATGTCCAGGCCCGGGGCGTCACGCTCCACCAGGAACGCGGTGTGCTTCCCGTCGTACTGCGCGAACACCAGGAACACGTCGGCCATCGCGCCGAAGCTGATCCATTTCTTGCGGCCGCGCAGCACGATCTCGTCCCCGGCGGACTCCGCCGTGGTCTCGATGCTCTTGGCGTCGCTGCCGATCCCGGGCTCGGTGAGCGCGAACGACGCGATCACCTCGCCGGCGGCTATCGGTGCGAGCCAGCGGGCCCGCTGGGCGTCGGTTCCCCACCGCCACACGGAGTGCGCCACCATGTCCGACACGGCGACGAAGTTGCGGACGTTCTGGCAGGCCCAGCCGATCTCTTCGGTGAGCAGTCCGTACTCCAGCGGATCCAGGGCCGGGTCGCCGCCAGGACCCGGGATCATCGCGGACAGCAGTCCCTCGGCCGCCAACGCTTTGACGACGTCGCGGGACATCGCCTGCCGGGCGTCCGCCTCCGCCGCCCGCGGTCGGATCGCGTCGGCGGCGAACGCGTGGAACCGCTTGCGCGCCGCCAGTTGTTCGGTGGTGAGCAGATTCCTCATCGAGTCAAACCCCTGCCATCCCCGGTTTTTTCGTTCTCCGATGTGGTGACGTGACGAGACGAGTCAGGACTGTTCATGCGTGCCCCCGGCACAGGTCGGCGAGATGATCGAGGAAGGAGTCGACGAGGTCGTGCGCGACGGCGGCGGGCAGGACCGACGTGTGGTACTGGAACATGCCCCGGACCCCGGCCTCGCCGTAGTGCACGATGAGCGCCGCGTCGAACTTGGGCTGCGGCAGCCGGATCACGTACTCCGCGCAGTCCAGGCCCGGCAGGTCCAGCGGGGTCAGTGAGTCCATGCTCAGATACAGCTGCGGGAACTGGCGCGGCCGCGGCCGCACGTCCTGGAGCAGTCGGTTCGCCACCGCCGAGAACGGGACGTCCTGGTCGGTGACCGCGCCCACGAGGCGTTTGGCGGTCGCCATCAGCGCGGCGGCGTCGGTGGCTTCGGTGTCGGCCGCTCCCTGACCGCGCATCAGGACGGTGTTCAGCAGACAGGACACCACGCGCTCCTCGTCCTCGGCGGTGTGCCCGGCGACCACACACCCGATCAGGAACTCGCGCAGGCCCAGCACTTCCCCGACGGCGCGCTGGTAGGCGGTGGCCAGCACCGCCGGCTCGGTCACCCGGGCCGCCCGCGCCGCCGCGCGCAGGCCGGGCAGCCGGCCGCGCCGGTCGGAGATGACGACGACCTCGGCCCGCCCGGCGCCGTCGACCCGGGCGCCCAGCGGCGCCGGGTCGAGGTCGGCGTGGCGCCCGGCCAGGGCGGCGGCCCGGCCGTCGACCTCGGGGTCGGCGGCGTGCGCGAGATGGCGGCGGTGCACCTCGGCCAGGCTCACGCCCGGCTCCCGGGGTCCGCGGGCCGGATCGGCGAAGTGCGCGACGACGTCGCCGAGCAGGACGCGCAAGGAGAACCCGTCCATCACCAGGTGGTGCCAGACGAGGAGCAGCAGGCGGCGGTCGGGGCTCACGGTGATCAGCACGCAGCGCAGCAGCGGTCCGTCGGGCACCTGGACCCCGGCCTCGATCTGCTCCTCGACCAGGGCGGCGAGGCCGACCGGGTCCGGCGGACTGTCGCAGAGCACGTGCTCGACGCTGATGGTGTGCCGGCCCGGGAACAGCGCCGGGACGCCGCCGCCGACGGCCAGCGCCGCGCCGGTGCCCGGATGGTCGGCCAGCGCGCGTTCCACGGCCCGGCCGAGGTCGGCGCTGTCCACCGGTCCCCGGATGTCGTAGCCGATGTGCTCCCGGTACAGCGTCGGGTCGCCGGTGATCTGCTGCTGGGTCCAGATCGCCCGCTGCATGGGCGTCAGCGGCACGCCGTCCTCGGATCCGGCGGGCCGTACCGCGCCGGACGGATCGGCGACCAGCGCGACCAGGGCGTCGTGGTGGTGACCCCACAAGCGGGTCAGCGCGGCCCGGTCCCAGACACCGGCGTCGCCGGTCAGGTCCAGCCGCAGCTCGCGGGAGGCCGCGTCGGCGATCACCTCGACCAGCAGCGGTTGGCTGGACTTGTCCCACATGCGGGAATCGCCGACCCGCAGGCCGCTGTCGGCGAGCCGGTTGCGGACATGGAAGTGGACGTAGTTGAGGACGGTGTCGAACAGCGGCCGCCCGGCCAGCCGGCGCAGCGCGGGGTACGGGTAGCGACGGTGCGGGAGCATCGCCGTCTCGGCCTCGAAGAGCCCGCGGGCCAGCGCAGCCCAGCTCGGCGCGTCCAGGTCCGCGTCCATCGGCATGACGTTGAGGAACAGGCCCATCAGCCGATCGCTGTCGGCGGTCTCGGGACGGCCGTTGAGCACGATCCCGGTCACCGGACGCGCGGTGTCCCGATACTCGCCGAGCGCCGCCAGGTGGGCGGCCAGCACCAGGGACTTCACCGGCAGACGGAGCTCGGCCGCGACCGCTTCGAGCCGGGTGCGCAGGCCGGCGGGCAGATCCGCGCCGACCCGGACCCGCTCGACGCTGCGCCCGTGCGGCTGCGTCGGCGGCGGGGAGTCCGGTCCGATCCGGGCCAGGCGCCCGCGCCAGAACTGGCGGCTGTCCTCCGACTCCATGACGGCGGCCTGGAGCCGGGCGAACTCGGCATGCCGTCCGCCGTCCGCCCACGCGGGTCGTGGTGGCGGCGGGGCGCCGTCGCGGGCGCGGGCATAGGCGGCGAGCAGGTCGACCAGGAAGACGGACTCGCTCCAGCCGTCGATGATCGCGTGGTGGAAGCCGTAGACGAGCCAGAAGGACGCGTCGTCGACGGCTGCCGCGTACACCCGCATCATCGGTCCGGCCTCGACGTCGAAGGGCCTGCCCGCCTCGGCGGCCAGTTCCTCCAACGCCGCGGTCAGCGCCGCGCCGCCGCGGTCGCGCCAGTCCAGCAGGGTCAGCGGCAGCCGCGGTTCGCGTTCGACGAGCTGGCGCGGACCGGCCGGGTCGGCCAGATCCAGGCGGGTGCGCAGCGTCGGATGCGCCGCGGCGACGTGGTGCAGCGCGGTCCGCAGCGCCTCCGGGTCCAGAGCGGTCTCGACGCGGTGCGCGGCCACGTCGTGGTAGAGCGACTGGTCCGGGCTGCCCGCGGCCTCATAGACCAGGCCGAGCTGCAGGAGCGTCGCGGGATAGCTGCGCTCGACGTCGGCGGGCAGGTCGACGGACGGCTCGACGACCGACGCGGAGTCGGCGCAGTCGGAGGCTGAGGCGGCTGAGGCGGAAGCGCGGCCGTCAGGGGCGATGTTTTCGCGCCCGCCGCCGTCCATGGCCGTGTCATCAGCGGCGTTGCCGGCCGACGGGCCCGTGCCGTCGGCAGCGCCCGGGCCCGGACACAGATCCCTGACGGTCGGCGTGGCGAACATGTCGGTCAGCGAGATCTCCAGACCGCGGACCTCGGCGTCCGCGATCGCCCGGATCGCCAGGATGGAATCGCCGCCCAGGCCGAAGAAGTCGTCGTCCAGTCCGACCTCGGGCACGTCCAGGACCTCGGCCCAGATCTCGGCGAGCAGCCGCTGATCCGTCGTCGGACCGGAGGCGGGCGGGACGGGAACGGCGGCCGGCCCCGGCTTGGCGCCGCCGGCCAGGGCGGCGCGGTCGATCTTCCCCGACGGGCTCAGCGGCAACGCGTCCATCAGCGCGACCTTGGCCGGGATCTGGTGCGCGGGCAGGACGTCTGCCAGCAGCGTCCTGATCCGCTCCACCGTCAGCCCGCTTCCGGATCGCGGCACGGCGAACGCCGACAGGCGCTTGGCGCCGTCCGCGTCGGAGACCACCACGACCACGGCGTCGGCGACGTCGGCCAGCGACAGCAGCGCGTGCTCGGTCTCCCGCGGCTCGACCCGGAAGCCGCGGATCTTGACCTGGTCGTCCTGGCGGCCGAGGAACTCGACTGTCCCGTCGGGCGACAGGCGGCCCAGGTCACCGGAACGGTACATCCGGGCGCCCGGCGGGGCCGGCTCGGGCTCGGGCAGGAAGCTGCGCGCGGTCTGGCCGGGCCGGCCAAGGTAGCCGCGGGACACCCCGTCGCCGGCGATCCAGATGGCGCCGACCTCGCCGGGCCTGACCGGCCGCAGCCGGTCGTCCAGCAGATGGATCCGGACGTTCCGCAGCGGGGTGCCGATCGGGACCGAGCCGCCCTCGGCGGGCGCGGTGCGGACCTGGTGGGTCAGCGCGAACGTGGTCGTCTCGGTGGGGCCGTACCCGTTGACCAGCTTCGGTCCGCCGTTCTCGGCCGCGTACTCCATGAACCGGGCCCCGCGCGCCGGAGACAGCACATCGCCGCCGACGACCAGCTCGGCCAGGCCGTCGAAGACGTCGGTCCGGCCGCGGACCAGCTCGTGGAAGAGCGCCGGGGTCAGGAACAGGGTGCTGACGCCGAACTCCTTGATCGTCGCGCCGAGTTCGTCGACGGCCTGATAGCTCGGAGGGGCGACCACGAGCCGGGCGCCGTGCAGCAGCGCGCCCCAGATCTCGAACGTCGACGCGTCGAAGGCCGTCGGCGACATCTGAAGCACCGTCTTGTCCGGGCCGAAGGCGACGAAGTCCTGGTCCAGCACCAGGTTCAGCACGCCCCGGTGGGTGACGACGACACCCTTGGGCCGCCCCGTCGAACCCGAGGTGTACATGACGTATGCGGCCGACAACGGCCCGGCGGCTCCGGTCGGGAAGGCCGGTGGCGCCGACGTCGCGACCCGCGGCGGATCGTCGACCGCGGCATGTGGCGGATCGCCGACCGGGCTCCGTGTCGTTTCGTCGACCGCTGCCGTGGCCAGCCCGGCCAGCACCGGGTCGTGCCGGAGCCCGTCGGAGGTCAGGACCAGCGACGCGCCGCTGTCCGCCAGCAGAAGGCGGACACGCTCGGCCGGGTACTCCGGCGAGACCGGCACGTACGTCCCGCCGGCCTTCAGGACCGCCAGCATCGCGACGATCAGGTCGACCGAGCGCGGAAGGTACAGCGCGACCCGGGTCTCCGGCGCCAGGTCGCGGTCGAAGGACGCCGCCAGCGCCTCAGCCCGCCGCTGCAGCTCGACGTACGTGACCTCCTCGGCGCGGTCCTGGAGCGCGACGCGGTCGGCGTGCGCGGCGGCGACCGCGTCGAAGCGGGCGGTGATCGTCGTCGGTTGGACCGGTATGTTCGGGATGTCCTGGGTGTCCATGGGCAACCTTCGCAGGGCTCGATGGCGACAGCGGGCTCAGCCGGCTCGGCCGGGGGCGGATCGCAGGGCGTCGACGCTGGGCGTCAGGCGGACCGGCAGTGCGGAATACCCGGCGACGAAGGCGGAGTACACCGGCTGCGGCGGACCGTCGGGGGTGATCTGATCGACGGCATACCGCATGCCCTCCAGCACCGCCGCCACCTCGATCCGGGCCAGGTGGGCGCCCAGACAGAAGTGCGGCCCGAACCCGAACGTCAGGTGCCGGTTGGGGCGGCGCGCCGGATCGAAGCGCCCGGGGTCGGCGAACTCGCGCTCGTCCCGGTTCGCCGACCGCGGCCACAGGGTGACGACGTCCCCGGGCCGGATACGCCGGCCGTGCAGGTCGATCTCGGCGACCGCGGTGCGCGCCAGGTGGACCACCGGCGTGGTCCAGCGCAGCACCTCCTCGGCCGTGGGCCCGATCTCGACCTCGCCGTCCCGCAGCCCTTCCCACAGCGCTGGGTCGTCCGCCAGCGCTGCGACCCCGCCGACGATCGACAGCCGGGTCGTCACGTCGCCGCCGAGGATGAGGCTGTAGCAGTTGAGGACGAGTTCGTCGCGGGTCAGCGGGGCGCCGTCCAGCGACCCCTCGGCCAGCACCCGCAGCATGGCGCTCGGCTCGTTCCGGGCCAGCCGCGAGAAGTACAGGAGGATTTCGGCCTGCGCCAGCCGCGACGCGTCCTGCACCGGTGTGGCCAGGTCCGAGCCGAGCGCCGCAGTGGTCCGTTCGCCCACGTAGGCACGGTCCGTCTCCGGGACCCCGAGCAGGTCGCAGATCGCCGCCAGCGGGATCTTCGCGGCGATGTCCGCCGCCACGTCGCAGTGTCCGTCCAGTGCGGCCCGGATCCACAGGTCACGGGCGACCCGGCGGATCCGCTCGGCGAGCGACTCCAGCGCGGCCGGCATGAACTCGGACTTCATCAGACCGCGCAGCGCGGTGTGGCGCGGCGGGTCGCTGACCACGAGCATGCGGCCGCCGCCTGGATCGCCGCCGTCCAGCAGGGTCTCCAGCATGTTGCCGTGTGCCGAGGACAGCCGGGTCGTGTCCCGGGCCAGGGCCGCGACGTCGGCGTGCCGGCCGGCCACCCAGAAGCCCTGCCTGTCGGCGGTGGGCGGCTCGTGCCAGGCCAGCGGACGGTCCCTGCGCAGTTCGGCGAAGTAGGGGTCGAGCTCGCCGGTGACGAAGGCCCGTGGCCGGGTCAGGTCGAGCCCGACGCCGGTTCCGGGTTCCGCGGCGGATGCGACGGCCGCGGCCGAACCGGACCCGCCGGTCGCGACAACCCGGTCGGTGCCGGCCGTCTCTCCCGCCGCGGCGGACCCGCCCGCCCCGGCCGCCCCGTGTGCGGTGGTCATACCGGCCCCGTGGTTCCTGTCCGCGCAGCCGCGATCGCCTCCCGGACGGACCGCGGCCGGATGTCCGGCCAGTGTTCCTCGACCCAGCGCTCGCAGGCCTCGACGCCGCCGGCGAACCCCGCCTCCTGCCAGCCGGCCGGGGCGGGGAAGTCCTCGGGGACGATCGCGTGCTGTTCCTCGTCGTTGATCAGGACCCGCATCAGCTGATCGTCGGTCGGTGTGTCGGTCATCGTTCTGCTCCCGTCGTCAAGTCGGTAGGCCGGCGAGGATCCCGCGCAGGCCGACCGGGCCCCGCTGCTGGAGGAAGTGGCCGCCGGGCAGGGAGACGGCCTGGAAGACGCCGGTGGTCCAGGTGGCCCACGCCGCCGATTCGGCCGCGCTCACCTGCCGGTCGCCGACGCCGTGCACCGCGAGCACCGGGCAGCGGACGCGGTGCGGCTTGGCGTGCGCGATGTGGTCGTCACCGATCGCGAGATCCGCTCGCACGATCGGCAGCAGTGCCTCGCGCAGCGCCGGATGCTCGAACACCTCCAGGTCGGCGCCGCCGAGCTCGTGGAGCCGGGCGATCAGGTCGTCGTCCGACTGCTCGTGCCAGCGGTCCCGGACGGGTCGGGCGGCGCCCGTACCCGGCGGGCCGCCGGCGTCGGCCGGTGCCCGTGCCGACACCAGGACCAGCGCCCGGGGTGTGATCCCGGCTGCCTCCAGGGCCTCGGTGAACGCCTGGGCCACGTAGCCGCCCATGCTCTGGCCCAACACCAGCGGCGGTCGTCCGTCGTCGACGGCGAGGAAGTCGGCGAACGCGGCGGCGGCCAGGTCGGCCACCGAGGCGGCGAACGGCTCCCGCGAGCGCGATCCCCGGCCCGGGTACTGCATGACCAGCGGCCGCCACTCGGGTTCGAGTTCTGCGATCCACTCCCGCATCGAGTGTGCCGCGCCGCCGGCGAAGGGGAACAGCAGCACACGGGGCTGGTCCGGCGCGGCCACGTCGTCCGGACTCCACCAGTTCGCGGTGATCATCGCCATCGGGTCAGCCCTCCGCCTCGGCGCCGCGCGGCCCGCCCAGCCGCCGAAGCGGCCGCCAGGTGACCGCCGCGAGCAGCACCAGTGCGGCCCCGCTGACCACGAACGGCGTCCAGACCTCGGTCTGCCCGGCGACCAGGCCGGCGCAGACCGCGCCCAGCGGCGCGCCCCCGGTGCCGATCAGCCGGTAGACACCGTTGATGCGGCCGATCACCTCGCGCGGCACCGTGGTCTGGCGGAACGCGACGGTGAGCGCCTGGTACACCACCGCGGCCAGGTTGAGGACGAAGAAGCCCGCCACCCCGGCCACCGGGTTGTGCACCAAGCCCATGAGCAGGCAGGCCGCGCCGAGCGCGACCAGCGCCGTGGACACCATCGGGAACGTCCCGAACCGCTCCCGCAGCCGGGACGCGGCCAGCCCGCCGAGCAGCCCGCCGAGCGCGGCGACGGCGAGGAAGAAGCCGTACGCCGTCTTGCCCAGGCCCAGGACTTCCAGGACGTAGAGCACAAGGATCGCGCTGACCCCCGCGAAGAAGAAGTTGAGCCACCCGAGCATCACGGCCAGCAGCATCAGCAGCCGGTCGCCGCGCAGGTAGCGGAATCCGTCCCGGACCATCTCGCCCCAGCCCGGCTGCTTCGGGGCCGAGCCGGCGCCGGTGCCGGCGGCAGATGTCGCCGCGGGCTTCGCGGCGGAGGCGGACATCGACTGCACGGTCAGCAGGACCATGACACCGATCGCGAACGACGCGGCGTCCAGGAGGAACGGCAGCGCCGCGGACACCGCGAACAACAGGCCGCCCAGCGGCTGCCCGACGGTGTCCAGGAAGATCAGTTGTACGGCCTGGAGCCGGCCGTTGGCCGATGTCAGCCGTGCCTCGGGCACCACCTCCGGCAGGTAGGCCTGCGCGGTGATGCCGAACACCGTTTCACCGACGCCCAGCAGGAAGGCGGCCACGTACAGCACGGCCAGGTCGGCGGACTCGGTCCAGACCAGGAGGGCGACCAGCCCGACGACCACCGCGCGCCCCAGGTCCAGCCAGACCATCAGGCCCCGGCGCGGCCAGCGGTCGGCGGCCACGCCGGCCAGCGGCGACAGCAGCATCGGCACGGTGCCGGCCACGGTGACCAGCGCGAGCAGCGCAGGATCGGTGGTGTAGGTGACCGCCAACAGCGGTAGCGCGGTGGCCCGCAGGCCGTCGCCCAGCGCTGACACGCCCGCCGCCGCGATCAGCCGGTTTCCACCGCCCCAGCCGGGCGCCCGTTCCGGTACGGAACGGCTCTCGGCGTCAACCGGGCCTGCATCTGGCCGCATCAGACCTCCCACAGGGTCACGGCCCAGGCCGCCACCTGACTGTTGTTGAGCACCAGCACGAGGTCACCGCGCGCCAGGTCGCCGCCCGCGAGCAGATCGCGCAGGTTGAGCACCACGTCCATGGCCCCGAGGTGGCCGTAGCGGCGCAGGTTCTCGCGGCAGACGTCGTCGATGTCCAGGGAGAGCAGACTCTCGTAGAAGTCGAATGCGCCCGCCGTGACGTTCTGCATCAGGGTCGCCGCGACCCGGCCGGCGTCGCCGCCGGCGTCGACGAGGACCTGGTCGACCAGCCGCTTGAGCCTGTCCCGGCTGTGCAGCGCGAGCTTGAACTGGTACTCGTCGACGTTGTCGCAGACCTCGCGCCACTCGTAGGCCGGGCCGGCCTTGTAGTCCACCCGGAACAGGTCGTGGAACTGCCCGTCCATCTCGGCGCGGTGTGCCCGCAGCACCGGGCGCGCGCCGGGCACGAGCGTCATCGCGCACGCGCCGTCGCCGACGACGGTGACCGGGAACCGGACCCGGTCCGGTCCGGTCGGCCGGCTGGCGTGCGCGATCACCACCGACGATCGGGAGGGGTCGGCGCGCAGCAGGTCGGCGCCCAGTGCCCAGGCCGCGCTGGATCCGACACAGCCCAGGCCGTCGACCGTGAAGCCGAAGGCGCGGCGCAGTCCCGCGGCGGCCTGGACGGCGGCGACGTCGGATCCCAGCAGTACGTCCGGCGACCGCGGTGCGGCCAGCACCAGCACGTCCGGATCGGCGCCGGTGTCCGCGACCAGCGTCCGGACCGCCCGGGCGGCCAGGACCCGGGCCTCCTCGTCCAGCACGCCAACGGTCCGGATACCCGAGCGCTCCACGAACTCCCGCTGTGTGCTGTCCAGTTGCTCGGCCTCGGCCAGCTCGGCGGGGGTGACGAAGCGGTCCGGCAGCACAATGCCGATTTCGCCGATGCCGACGGGGGTGTCCATCACACGAGCTTCCTTCCGGGCGCGGCGCCGACGGCCTGGCGCGGGAATTTGCCGTGCCCGATGACGCCCGCCAGCAGTTCCCGGTACATCCCGCCCTCGATGCCGGCCAGCCACCGGATGCTGCGGGCCAGCGCCGGGCCGTCCACGGTGGAGCTCAGTCCGCTTCGGGTCAGCCAGCCGCGCCACGCCTCCGCCTCGACCCGGACCACGTCGCCCAGTTCCTCGTCGAAGCCGAGCAGCGCGACCGGGGCGAGTGCGTCGTCGCCGGCGTCCAGTGCCCGTTCGCGGACCAGCTGCTGCCACCGTGCGGGCGGAAGCGGCGCGGTCGGCAGCCCGGCTGCGGACAACGCCGCGAAGAGGCCGCGTATGGACAGCGGCTCGTGGTGGACCAGGTGCTGGGCCCGGCCCACGGCGCCGGGCTCGGTCAGCCCGGCCACGATCGCCTTGGCCACCACGTCCACCAGGGCCGAGTACAGCAGCCGGTCGTCGGCCGGGTGCGCGCCGACGGCGAGGCTGGCGACGATCAGCCGCCACGTCATGTCCTTGGGATTGCAGGCACCGCTGCGCGAGTCGCCGAGGATCAGCCCCGGTCGCCAGATCCGGACCCGCATCCCGTCCCGTTCGGCGCGCTCGGCCAGCCGCTCGCTGACCCATTTGCCGGTGCCGTACCCGCCGGCCCGGTCGGCCAGCGGCTGCGCGCGGGTCTCGGCGATCGACAGGTCGGGGCCGGTCGGCGAGCACGCCGCCAGCGAGGAGACGTAGCCGAAGTCCTGGACCCCGTTCTCGCGGGCCCATCGCAGCAGGTCGGCGGTGGCCAACGCGTTCTCGGCGCGCAACGTCCGGTAGGTCTCGGTGAAGACGACGCTCGCCGCGCAGTGCAGGATCTGGCCTACGGCGCGCCCGAGCCCTCCGCCGGGCCCGCTGCCCTGCCTGGCCAGCGCCCGCCCGACGTCGGTCAGGTCGCCGGGCACCATCCGGACCCGCTCCGGGTCCGGCGCGGGCAGGCCGTAGCCGGCGGCCGCGGCTCGGACCCGCTCCCAGGCGTGTGCCTCGTCGCGGGCACGCACCAGGCAGCGGATGTCGTCGTGGCCCGCGATCTGCGCCTCGTGCAGAAGAAACGCACCGACGTAACCGGTCGCGCCGGTCAGCAGGACCGCGCGGCCCGGATCCGGCCGGGACGGGCGCACCGTGCCCAGCGGCAGGTCGAGGTCGGCATCGATCAGTGCACTCTCGGCGTCGGCGGAGACGTAGGCGGCGGAGCCGAGCCCTCGCGCGCGAATTACGGAGGCGATGCGGCGCACCGTCGTCCGGGTTCCGCCGACGCGGTGCAGGTTCACCTGGAAGCCGTCGTGGCGCTGCGCGATCTCCAGGGCCATCCGGGTCGCGGTGAGGGAGGTCCCGCCGAGAGCGGAGAACTCGTCCGTCGCGCCGACCGGGGCGAAGCCGAACATCTCCTGCCACAGCCCGACCAGTTCGGCTTCGACATCGTCGGCCGCGGGCACGGCGGATGCCAGGTGCTCGGGGCGGGTTCCGACCGCCGCGGCCGGAGCGCCGCCGTCGACGGAACCGCCGGGCGCGGTCGCCCCGCCGTCGGCGAAGACGTGTCGGATGCGGTCG
This sequence comes from Streptomyces sp. NPDC059010, assembly GCF_042740355.1. Classification (NCBI taxonomy): domain Bacteria; kingdom Bacillati; phylum Actinomycetota; class Actinomycetes; order Kitasatosporales; family Streptomycetaceae; genus Streptomyces; species Streptomyces sp. NPDC059010. Next base: position 7,226 of record NZ_JBHYJA010000005.1, on the reverse strand, counting down.
AGCGCCCAGAACCGCCGCCGCTGGAACGGATAGGTCGGGAGCGGCACCCGCCGGGCACCGGCCACAGCCGGGGTGGACGGCGGCCCGACGCGCGGCTCACCCTCCAGCCACCCGGCGGGGGCGGGCGCCGCCCCCCGGTGGGCGGGATCGCGGGCGGACGCCGGCGGGGC
>NZ_JBHYJA010000005.1:0-7046 GCF_042740355.1 Streptomyces sp. NPDC059010 | reverse complement strand
GCGCCCCCCCCGGGGCCCCCCCCCCCCGGGGGGGGCGGCGGCGGCCCGGCCCCCGCCCACCCCGTCGAGCCACGCGGCGGTCAGGGCCGCGTCGACCAGGTCGGCGATCTCGCCGTCGTCCGCGTCGGTCGCCGACTGGATGACGTGGCGGTGCGCGGCGGCCACGCCGGGGCCGACGACGATCACGAACTCGCGCTCGGCAGGCGGCATCTGCCCGGCGGCCGTGTCCGCGACGGTCACCGGACGCCCCAGCGCCCGGGCCACGGCGTCGGCGATCAGCGTCGGACGGGCGCCGTCGCCGGTCCGGACGACCTGGGCCGAGCGCGGCTCGACCAGCGCGGTCCGCGCTGCGGGCGGGCGGGGGACGCGGAGCGCGGCGATCAGTGCCGACCGGTCGCCGCTCACCACCCGGCGATGCTCGAAGTGCCGCCGCCCCACGCGCAGGGTGTGGGCGACATCCTGGAGCCGGTGCCGGCCGGCCGCCAACTCGTCCGCCAGCTCGCGGGATGCCGCGTCCAGGGCGGCCCGGGTGCGCGCCGACAGGATCAGCCGAACCGGTGGCTCGACCGTGTCGGCCGCGCCTGACGGGTCGGTCCGGACCGTCTCCGGCGCGGGCTCCAGCACCACGGCGACGTTGGTCCCGCCCTGTCCCATCGAGTGGACCAGTACGGCCCTGTCGTCGGCGGCGTTCCGTCGGGCCACGGTGTCCAGGACGAACGGGCTCTCGGCCAGCAGGCCCGGATCGCGAGGGGTGCGCAGGTGCGGTAGCGGCGGGATCTCGCCGGTCCGCACGATGCGCAGGGCCTTGATCATGCCGACGATCCCGGCCGCCGAGCCGCAGTGGCCGATGTTCGCCTTCACCGAGCCCAGGCTGCAGAACCCGGTGCGCGCGGTGGTCCGGCGCAGCCCGCGGGTCAGGCCGAGGAGTTCCACCTGGTCGCCCAGGGGCGTGCCGGAGCCGTGCGCCTCGACGTAGATCAGGCGGTCGGCCGAGACGTCGGCGGTGTGCAGAGCGGTCGACACCACGTCGGCCACCCCGGCCGGACTGGGCGCCGTGAACCCGGGCCGGTCGGGGCCGTCGTTGTTGACCGCGCTGCCCTTGACGACCGCGAGGACGGGGTCGCCGTCGGCGAGCGCGTCCGCCAGTCGCCGGAGCACGACGACGCCCACCGCCGCGCCGGCGGTGGTGCCGGTCGAGGCCGCGTCGAAGCTGCGGCACTGGCCGTCGTCCGACATGATCCCGGCCGGGTCGCGCCGGTGGCCGTCGGGCGGGTGGACCGTCGAGGTGCCGCCGGCCAGCGCCAGGTCGCAGTCTCCGGCCAGCAGCGCGTTCACCGCCTGGTGCACCGCGGTCAGCGACGACGAGCACGCCGTCTGGACCGAGATCGCCGGGCCGCGCAGACCGAGGCGGTAGGCGACGACCGCGGGGAGGAAGTCGGGGAGGCTGCCGCGGCGGATGTCCCCGTCGGAGAAGGCCGAGAACCCGGTCTCCCGCGCCCGCGCGAGGTACTGGGCCATCGCGTAGGTACTGAAACTCGCCCCGGCGTAGACGCCGGTGACCAGGCGTTCGCGGCTCCGGCCGGCGTGCCCGGCCGCCTCCAGCGCCTCCCAGCAGGCTTCGAGGAACAGTCGCTGCTGGGGATCGGTGACCTCGGCCTCGGCCGGGGTGATGCCGAAGAAGTCGGCGGCGAACTGGTCGTAGCCGGGCAGCGGTGTACCGAACCGGATGTAGTCCGGCGCGGCGATCATGTCCTCGCTCACTCCGGCCGTACGGAGTTCCTCGTCATCGAGTTCCCGGACGGAGACCCGTCCGTCCTGGACGTTCTGCCAGAACTCCGCCGGCAGCCAGGCGTCCGGGAACCGGCCCGCGACGCCGATCACGGCGATGTCGGTCTGTGAAGTCACCACTCTCGCACCCCGTTGTCTTGACTTGTCCCCGCTCGCGCCCGGCTCCGCCGGGCCGTCAGGCCGGCCCGCCGCCCCGTCGTGGCGGGTCGCCCGCCATCGGCATGAAGCTCGCCCCCGGCCTGACGGTCGTCCCCGGCCAGCAGTGCGGCCTGCGCCCGTACGGTGACGTGCGAGAACAAGTCGCCGACTGCCACCTCCCGGGCGCCCAGTCCGCGCAGCCGCTCCAGGAGCGCGATCAGCAGCAGCGAGTTGCCACCGGCCTCGAAGAACGGCTGGTCGAGCCCTACCTCCGGCCGGTCGAGCAGTGCGCACCAGATGGCGCGGATCTTTTGCTCCAGTCCGGATTCGCGGGCGGCCGGGCCGGATGCCCCGGCCCCGGGCGAAACGGAGGCCTGATGCTCTGCCCCGGGCACCGCGCCCGGTGCGCCGGTCAGCAGGGCCCGCAGAGCCGCCCGGTCCGCCTTGCCGGTCCGGGCCAGTGGAATCGCCGGGACGGGAACCAGGAGTTCGGGAACCAGGTGGCCGGGCTGTGTCGAGCGCAGCCGGTCGAGCACGTGCCGGCCGACCGCGGCGTCGGGCCCGCCGTCCACCCCGGAACCCGGCCTGCCGTCCGCCCCGGAACCCGGCTCGCCGCCGGCCCGGACGTCCGCCCCGCCCGCGTCCTGGCGCCCCTCCATCACTGCGAAGGCGACCAGCCGGCCCTCGTGGCCGAACACTTCGGCCTGCCGTACCTCGGGCAGGGCCAGCAGGGCGGCGCGGACCTCGCCCGGCTCGACCCGGAAGCCCCGGATCTTGACCTGGTCGTCCACGCGTCCGTGCAGGCGGATGGTGCCGTCGGCCGACCGGACCGCCACGTCGCCGGTCCGGTACATGGGTCCGGCCCCGGCGTCGGCGGCCAGGAGGCGGTAGGCGCGTGCCGTCTCGGCGGGGCGGCGCAGGTAGCCGGCCGTCACCTGCGGGCCGCCGATCCAGAGCATCCCGGCCTCGCCGTCCGGCAGCGGACGCAGGTCCTCGTCGAGGACCAGGATCCTGACGTCGGGCAGCGGCCGGCCCACCGGCGGCGTCTCGGGGACGCCCGGGTCGAGCAGGTGGGTCACGGCGCCGATCGTGGTCTCGGTCGGGCCGTAGTGGTTGATCGTCAGCGTGCCCGGCGGGCGTGCTGCGGCCAGCGCCCCGACCAGAGTGGCGGTGATCGGCTCGCCGCCGAGCACCAGCACGTCGGCATCGCGCAGCGCGGCGCCGACCGGGGTGTCGAGCAGCCGTGCCGCGTGCGAGGGCGTGAGCTTGACGACCTCGATCCGGTGCCGGCGGATCAGGTCGGCCAGTAGACGGCCGTCGAGGCACTCGGCGTCATCGGCGATGACCGTGGACCCGCCGGTGGCGATCGGGGCGAGTACGACGGTGCCGGAGAAGTCGGTGTCGGCGGTGCTGGCCAGCAGGTGCCGGGTGCCGACCAGGCGCGGGTACGTCCCGTGCATGGCCGCGATGTACGAGGTCAGATTTCCGTGGGTGACCACGACGCCCTTGGGCTGGCCGGTGGTGCCCGAGGTGAACAGGACCGCGGCCGGATCCGTCCCGGTGACCGGCGGCGGCGCGGTCGCCGGCCCGCTCAGGCCGGTGATGTCGATGGTCGCCAGGTCGTCGACGGCGGTACGAGCGCCGTCGTCGGCGAGGACCACGCGGGCTCGGACCTCCCGGGCGATGTACTCCAGCCGGGGCTGCGGGACGTCGGTGGAGACCGGCGTGTAGGCCGCCCCGGCGCGCAGCACGCCCAGCCAGCCGGCCACCATCGCGGGGCCGCGCCCGGCCACGACCGGTACGACGTCGCCGGGACCGATCCCGGCCGCCCGCAGCCTCGTGGCCACGCCCCAGGCCCAGGCGTCGAGTTCGGCGCGGGTGAGCTCGGTGTCGCGGTGGATCAGCACCGTGCGGTCCGGGGCGCCGGGCAGCGCGCCGAGCGCCACCGGCAGGGCCGGGCCGGTCTCGGGCAGCCCGAGCCCGGCGGTCGGGGCGGTGACCAGGTCGGTCAGCGCATCGCCGAGGTCGGCGGCGATCCGGGCTGCGGTGGCGGCGTCGAACAGCGCGGTCACGTAGCCCAGGGCGAGGTCCAGCCCGGCGCCGTTGGTCTGGGCGTCGACGACGAGTTCGTACTTGGCCCGCGCGAACCCGGTGGGCAGCCAGCGGGCTGCGATGTCGGCGCCGAGGTCCATCGGCGGCAGGACGCCGTCGGACAGCGAGATCTCGACCGGGGTCAGCGGCGGCCGGCTCAGGTCCCGCTCCGGTTGGAGCCGGGCCACCACGTCGTCGAACGGCACGTCGGCGTGCCGGTACGCGGTCAGCGCCGAGGTCCGCACACGGGCCAGGACGTCGGTCCAGGTCTGCGCGCCCCTCAGGTCCGCCCGGAGGACCAGGGTGTTGACCAGCATCCCGATCGCCTCGGCGCGGTCCGCGTCCTCCCGGCCGGCCCAGGGCGAGGTGAGGAGGAAGTCGCGTTGTCCGGAGCGGCGGGCCAGGGCGACCGCCACCGCTGCCGCCAGCACCATGAACACGCTCACGTCGTGGGCGGCTGCGAAGTCCGCGATCCGGGCCGCCACCGCGGGGTCCAGGGGCACCGGGCAGGAGGCGGCGGCGGTGTCGGCGGTCTGCTGCCGCAGCCGGTCGTGCGGCAGCAGCACGTCGGTCGGCGCGCCGCGCAGCGACGCGACCAGGTCGTCGGTGCGCTCTGGGGTCGTCGCGGGCAGCGCGGGCAGCCGGGTCGGGGGCAGCGCGGCGTCCGGCGCGCCGGATCGACGGGCCCGGTACGTCGCGGCGATCTCCCCGAGCAGGAGGCGAAGCGACACCCCGTCCACGGCGATGTGGTGGGCGCACAGCACCAGGAGTGTCCGGGTCCCGTGGGTGATCACCTCGGCCCGCACCGGCGCCTGGTTGCGGAGGTCGAACGGGTCGCCGCACAGGGCGTCGATGTGAGCGGCGAGCGCCGCGTCGTCCAAGCCGGCGGCATCGAGGCGGCCGACCTCGGGCGGGGGCCCGAGCCTGCCTTCGACGCCGCGGCCGTCGGCGGCCAGTTGGAAGCGGGCGCGCAGCATGGGGTGCCGTTCCAGCACCCGCCGTACCACCGAGCACACCGTCTGCGGATCCACCGGTCCGGTCAGTTCCAGCACACCGGGAATCAGGTACGCGGTCTGATAGGAGGGAACCTGGTTGAGGATCCAGAGCCGCCGCTGGGCGCTGTCGGCCGGGAACGTGTCGCCCGCTCCGCCGGAGTATCCGGCGTCCGGCGGCGCGGCGAAGGGCGACGCGGTTCCCGGTGCCGCTGCTTCCGACACGGCTGCTTCCGAAACGGCTGCTTCCGATGTCGGGGACGCTGAGGCGGCCAGTGCCTTGGCGAACCCGCCGACCGTCGGGTCGGCGAGGAAGTCGCGCAGCGCCAGAGCGGGGCGGTCCTGGGTCTGGGCCTCGGTGATCATCCGTGCGGCGACCATCGATGTGCCGCCGAGGGCGAAGAAGTCGGCGTCCGCCGCGAAGTCGGCGGTCCCCTCGTCCCGGCCCAGGGCGCGGGCGAAGAGGCGCACGGACAGCTCGTGGTCGGCCGTGCGGTCCGCCGGGTTCGGACCGTTCTCGTCCGCCGCGGCGGCCGGCTCCCGCCACGGGGCCGAGCGCAGCGCGGCGACGTCGAGCTTCCCGTGCGCGGAGCGGGGCATGGTCGCGACGACCCGGACCGACGTGGGGACGACGGCCGCGGGCAGCCATCGGCGCAGGGCGGTGCGGACCCGCCCGGCGGTCGGCGGAGCGGACTCGTCGACCTCGACGTAGCCGACGAGCCGGTCGCGGTCGGCCTCGCGGTCGGCGAGCACCGCCGCGCTTCGCACGCCCGGCACCGCCTCCAGGAGCGCCTGGACCTCGCCGAGTTCGACGCGGTTGCCGTTCACCTTGACCTGCTGGTCGGCCCGGCCGCGGTATTCGAGGCCGCCGTCCGGCCGCAGGACCGCCAGGTCGCGCGTGGCGAACATGCGGGCGCCGGGGATCTCGGACCAGGGGTCGGGGAGAAAACGCCGCGCTGTCAGGGAGGGACTGCCGAAGTATCCGGCGGCGACCCCGGCACCGGCGATGTAGAGCTCGCCGACGGCTCCGTCCGGCACCGGTTCCAGGTTAGGGCCGAGCAGGTAGACCCGGGTGTTCGGGACCGGCGTCCCGATGCCGGGCAGCTCCGGGTCGGTGTCCGGGTCGGCGGTGTGCGTCGTGGTGATCGCCGGGGCCTCGGTGACGCCCCAGACGTTGGTGACGCGACAGCCGAGCTTGGCGCGGGCCTCGCGGACCCGGCCGCCGGTGAGCACCTCGCCGCCCATGACGACGTGCCGCACCCGGCCGGTGCCGGGGGCGACATCGGTCAGCGCGGCGTGCACGGCGCTGGGGGTCCCGAACAGCGCGTTCAGGCCGGGCTCGCCGGTCAGCAGCGGAGCCAGCAGTGCCGGGTCGCGGCGCTGCGCGTCGGTCGCCAGTATCAGGTCCGCGCCGGACACCAGCGCCGCGGCGATGTCGGCGTTGCCGGCGTCGAAGGACACGGAAGCAGCCGACAGGATGCGGTCGCCGCGGTCGAACGGGAACAGCCAGCACCAGCGCAGCGCCGCCTGGAGCAGGGTCCCGTGATCGATGACCACACCCTTGGGCCGGCCGGTGCTGCCGGACGTGTAGAGGACGCACGCCGGGTCGCTCTCGGCCAGTTCGGGGCCGGCGGCCGACGCGTCGGCCGATCCGGTGTCCGCGGCGGGCTCCGGGTCCACGGACGGAACCGGGATCGGCAGATCGTCGATGCTGAGCACTGTCACGCTGGAGTCGAAGGCCGCCGTCGGCGCGCCCGCAGACGCGTCGACCAGCGCCACCCGCGCCTTGCTGTCGGCGGCCAGATAGGCGACGCGCTCGTCCGGCAGGTCGATGTCGATCGGCAGGTAGGCGGCCCCGGCGCGGAGCACGCCGAGCCAGCCGGCGACCATGGCAGCGCCCCGGCCGGACGCGACGGGCACGATGTCGCCGCGGCCGACGCCGCCCCCGCGCAGGGCGGCGGGGGGCGCCCCCCGCGCCCGGGGCGCGGGGGGGGGGGGGGGGGGCCCCCGCGGGGGGGCGGGGCCCCCGCGGGCCCC
>NZ_JBHYJA010000004.1:290022-307678 GCF_042740355.1 Streptomyces sp. NPDC059010 | reverse complement strand
CCACACCCCCACACCACCCCCACACCCACCGCCGCCCTCGGCTGAGTGGTGTGCCGCGCACCCGCCCCCCCGCCCCCCCCCCCGCCACTGGGCTGGGCTTGCACACCTTCCAGCCGTCTTCGGTGTTGCGATCCTCGGTCGCTCGGGAGGACGACCGCCGCTGCGTGAGCTACGGGCGTGTCTCGCTCGATGAGCAGTTGCGATCCTCGACCGCCCCGCCGGGCGACCGCCACTTCCACCATGTCGATCATGGCCATACCCATGGCGGTGTTGCGATCCTCGGTCACCCCGGAAGGCAACCACCACTTTAGGCGGCTGCGGGACAAGTTCCGGTTCAGTCGCTGCGGAGAGCGATCGCCACGACCAGGCCCTTCGAGAAGATGAACGTGTCCCTGAAGCTGCGATCCTCGATCGTCCCGGAAGACGACCGCCACCATCGGCGTGCTCGGGCCGGCGCCGTGGGTGCCGACGTTGCAATCCTCGGTCGCCCCAGAGAGCAACCGCCACTTCCCGCGAGCCCGGCCGAGCCGAGCAAGATATCGGTGTTGCGATCTTCGGTCACACCGGAAGGCGACCCCCACCCCCGGGTCCCGAATTCGCTCCGGACCGGAGCAGGAGGAGTTGCGATCCTCTGGCGCCCTGGAAGGCGACCGCCACGCCGTTCTGGCAGTTGAGCGCGTCGGGGTCGTAGTCGTTGCGATCCTCGGTCACCCCAGAGGGCGACCGCCACGGTGCGCTTGCGCGTGTGACAGCTCGGCTGGACCGTGATTGCGATCCTCGGTCGTCCTAAGTGCGACCGCCACCCGGTGGTTGATGGCCTTGTGCCACGCCTCATTCGGCGTTGCGATGCTCGGTCGCCCCTGATGGCGACCACCACCCGTGTGCTCCAGGTCGATCACGCGGCCGTCGGTGAGGTTGCGATCCTCGATCGCCTCGGAAGGCGACCGCCACCGCCGACGTGCGGTTCATCGCGCCCTACATATGGCTGTTGCGATCCTCGGCCGCGCCTGAGGACGACCGCCACCGCGACGCTCGGCGAGGATGACCAGCGTGTTCGCGGTGTTGCGATCCTCGGGGCGTTGGCTATGTACAGCCCCCTTGTCGAGCAGGTTGCGAGCCTCGGTCGCTCCGGAGAACGACCGCCACCGGTGTAGAGCTAGTCGCCCCTCGCTCCGCGGACGCGGCTGCGATCCTCGGTGCGCCCCGTAGAGCGACCGCCGCAATTCGCTCTTGGCCACGACGAAGCCAGTCGCCCCGTTGCAATCCTCAGCCACCCCGGAAGGCGACCGCCACCAAGTTCGCCGGATGGAAAAACGGCACCCCCATGCAGTTGCGATCCTCGGTCGCCCCGGAGCGCGACCGCCACCCGCTGCGACACGGACGTGGAAGCAGTGTGGACATGGTTGCGATCCTCGGTCGTCCTGTAGGACGACCGCCACCAGGCCACGGCGGGCCAGCACCAGGTCGGAGTGACGGTCCATCCTCGGTCGCCCTGGAGGACAACGGCCACTCAACTCCGAGCGCATGCTCATCGTCGGCATCGCAGGATTGCTACCCTCGGTCGCCTCGAAGGGCGACCACCACCCGGTCCTGCGATCTGGTCCGTCTTCCAGACCGCATCGTTGCGATCCTCGGTCACTCGTGAGGGCGACCGCCACTCCTGTTCGTCCCGCCCACGCCGCCGGCCCGCACCGTTGCCCTCCTCAATCGCCCCGGAGGGCGACTGCCACGAAGGCGGTCGGGACGTCGTTCGGCGCGACCTTGGTGTTGCGATCCTCGGTCACCCCGGAGGGCAACCGCCACCACTTGCCGTTGAGGTAGCCGTTGGTCCCGTCGCAGTTGCGATCCTCGGTCGCCCCAGAGGGCAACCGCCACGACGACCCATACTGGCACGCGTGTGGCCAGAGTTGTCGCGATCCTCGGTCGCCGTAGAGCGACCGCCGCGTGGGGTTGGGAGTGTTGTTGGACTCGAGAATGTCGTTACGGTCCTGGGGGACCCCCCAGCGTGTAACCCGCCCCCCCCCCCCCTCAGTCGCGCCCGCGGCGCTGGGGGTGGGGTGGGGGGGGGCGCGCTGTCCCCCGCCCCCCTCGCGGGGTGGGGGCCCCCATTCGTTACGATGGGGCGCCCCTTTGTCGTACGACAGGACTCCGCGTCAGTCGATCGACGGCTTCTCTCGGCGTTCCGAGGCAGTGCCGCCGTTGCCTGAACCGCCGCCCAGGCCGCCCAGGTTGCCCATGGCTCCGGAGAGGCCCTTCAGGGCGTCGCCGATTTCGCTGGGGACGATCCAGAGCTTGTTGGCATCGCCCTCGGCGATCTTCGGGAGCATCTGGAGGTACTGGTAGGACAGGAGCTTCTGGTCCGGGTCGCCGGCGTGGATCGCCTCGAAGACCGTGCGGACCGCCTGGGCCTCGCCTTCCGCGCGCAGGGCGGCTGCCTTGGCCTCACCTTCGGCGCGCAGGATCTGGGACTGCTTCTCACCTTCGGCGGTGAGGATGGCGGCCTGGCGCGTACCTTCGGCGGTGAGGATCGCGGCGCGCTTGTCACGGTCGGCGCGCATCTGCTTCTCCATCGAGTCCTGGATGGAGGTGGGCGGTTCGATCGCCTTCAGCTCGACTCGGTTGACGCGGATGCCCCACTTGCCGGTGGCCTCGTCGAGGACGCCGCGCAGGGCCGCGTTGATCTCCTCGCGGGAGGTCAGGGTGCGTTCGAGGTCCATGCCGCCGATGATGTTGCGGAGCGTGGTGACCGTGAGCTGCTCGATCGCCTGGATGTAGCTGGCGACTTCGTAGGTGGCGGCGCGCGCGTCGGTCACCTGGTAGTAGATGACCGTGTCGATGTTCACGACCAGGTTGTCCTGGGTGATCACCGGCTGCGGCGGGAACGGCACGACCTGTTCACGCAGGTCGATGCGGTTGCGGATGGTGTCGATGAACGGGACCACGATGTTGAGGCCCGCGTTGAGTGTCCGCGTGTAGCGACCGAAGCGCTCGACGATGGCCGCGCTCGCCTGCGGGATGACCTGGATCGTCTTGATCAGGGCGATGAAGACCAACACCACCAGAATGATCAGGACGATGATGACCGGTTCCATCGTCGTTCCCCGTACCCCTTCTCCACTGCGTCAACTTCGGCAACTTCGGCAGATCTTATGTTTGTTGAAGATCTTGCTGGTCGAGTCTGACAGACCGTCGCGTACCCCGTGGCGCGTTCGCGCCAGTTACGTCGTGCGAGGTCACGGTGCGAGGTTCACATGACGATGGCCGTGGCCCCCTCGATGTCCACGACGTCCACTTCCTGGCCCACCTCGTAGGCGCGTTCTGTGTCGAGGGCGCGGGCCGACCAGACCTCTCCGGCGAGCTTGATCCGGCCGCCGGAGGCGTCGACGCGCTCCAGTACGACGGCCTGTTTTCCCTTCAACGCATCGATGCCGGTGGCGAGTTGGGGCCGTTGTGCCCGTTGCCGGTTCGCGATGGGGCGTACGACGGCGATGAGTGCGGTCGAGATGACGACGAAGGCCACGACCTGGATGACGGCACCACCGCCGAAGAGGCCGGCGACCACCGCGGCCGCGACGGCGCCCACCGCCAGCATGCCGAGTTCGGGCATCGCGGTGATCACAAGCCCGATGCCGAGCGCTGCTGCGCCGATCAACCACCAAACCCACGCGTCGATTTCCACCTGGTCATGGTATGACCGCGGGCCCTGTCGCCGACAGGGCGCCGATCAGTTTGAAGGCCGTTCTTACCGGTGCTTCGCGGGGTGAAGGGCAGCGTCAGGAGAGAGGGAGGCCCTGTGCGGTCCAGCGTTCGCCGACCTGCTCGACGACGAGGGGGAGGCCGAAGCAGAGGGAGAGGTTGCGGGAGGTGAGTTCGAGCTCCATGGGACCGGCGGCGAGGACCTTGCCCTGACGGATCATCAGGACGTGGGTGAAGCCCGGGGGGATCTCCTCGACGTGGTGGGTGACCATGAGCATCGAGGGGGCGATCGGGTCGCGGGCCAGGCGGCCGAGTCGGCGGACGAGGTCCTCGCGGCCGCCGAGGTCGAGGCCGGCGGCGGGCTCGTCGAGGAGGAGCAGCTCGGGGTCGGCCATCAGGGCGCGGGAGATCAGGGTGCGCTTGCGCTCGCCCTCGGAGAGGGTGCCGAACTTCCGGTCGAGATAGTCGCTCATACCGAGGCGGTCGAGGAAGGCGCGGGCGCGCTGCTCGTCGATCTCCTCGTAGTCCTCGTTCCAGGTGGCGGTCATACCGTAGGCGGCGGTCAGCACGGTCTGCAGGACCGTCTGGCGCTTGGGCAGCTTCTCGGTCATGGCGATGCCGGCCACGCCGATGCGCGGGCGCAGCTCGAAGACGTCGGTGCCGGGCTTGCCGAGGGTCTCGCCGAGGATGGTCGCGGTGCCCTTGGTCGGGTAGAGGTAGCTGGAGGCGACGTTCAGGAGGGTGGTCTTGCCGGCGCCGTTCGGGCCGAGGATGACCCAGCGCTCGCCCTCCTTGACCGACCAGGAGACCTGGTCCACCAGAGCCCGGCCCTCACGGACCACGGATACGTCCTGAAGCTCCAGAACATCGCTCATGAGCGCGTTGTCTCCCCTTGCAGTGTGACCGGTGTCGGCGTCTCGGCGGCTAGGCGTCTCGGTGGTCGCGTGCGCCGGTGGGCGCAGCCCTCAACGAAATCTACGCCACCGGTCCACCGCTTCATTCCATCGGTCCTGTCCTTAGGGTGGGGGCATGCTCTCGGAACCACGTTCAGGACGCCTTGCCGCTTGGGGAAATGCCCTTTTGGCCGGACTTGTCTCGCCGGATGACGCTGTGCACGAGATCGTCGGGGACGACGCGGTGCACCGGGTCGAGGGGCTGCCCGGTGAGGCGGCGCCCGTCGGGCTCACGCTGGCGCTGGGTCGGCTGCGGGCGCTGGGGGCGACGGGGCTGCGGATCGCGCTGCCGGCGCCCGGACATCCGCTGGGGTTGAGCGGGCCTCCGGAGTTCAACGCGCGGGCGATGGATGCCGAGGAGGCGGTGGTCTGCCACGGCGCCGCGTTCGGGCTGGTGCCGGAGGTGTACGAGGCCGGGCCGGACGGTGATGTGCATGTCGAGGTCGTCTGGCAAGTGCTGTCGGTGCGGGAGGCGCCGCCCGCGGATGTGCCGTCGCTGGGTGAGGCCGAGCGGGAGCTGGCGGAGGCGCTGCGGGACGCCACCGCGGTGTTGTCGCGGCTGGACGTCGCCGGGTCGGGGCCGATGGCGGAGGCGGCGATCGACGCCTATCGGGCGCGGGCCGAGCGGGGGCGGGAGGTGTTGGCGCCGGGGTATCCGCCTCGGGCGGTGCGGGTGCTGGAGCTGGCTCAGCGGGTGGGGTTGTTGATCTCGCTGGCGCAGGAGAACGGGCACGGGGGTGCGGTGAGCTCCGCCGAGATGGGGGCGCGGGCGGAGGCGTTGCGGCCGGTGGAGCGGGTGGCTCGGCGCGCGCAGGTCGCTGCGTACAACTCCGTTGTGGAGGAGCGGGAGCGGGGCGTCAGGTGAAGCGCTGAGTCGTGGTGGCCGGTGTTGGTGTGCCCGTTGGCCGGGGGCTCCGCCCCCCAGACCCCCGTATCGGCCTGAACGGCCTCGTCCTCAAACGCCGGACGGGCTGATTTTCGCCGACCTGCGCCGAAAACGCAGACCGGCCTCCCGGGGTGCCCGGGAGACCGGAGGTCACTGCTTGCTTCGGGGGTCGTCAGTGGTTGACGGCCAGGTTGCCGAAGGCGGGGTTCATGACGCCGACGACGTTCACGCTGTTGCCCGAGACGTTGACCGGGACCTTGACCGGGACCTGGACCACGTTGCCGGAGCCTACGCCCGGGGAGCCGATGGCCTCGCCGTTGGCCTGGCCGGTGGCGGAGGCCATTCCGGCGCCGGCGGCCAGCAGGCCACCCGCCACCATCGTCACGGCCGCTGCCTTCTTCAGGTTCTTCACTTCTGAGCCCTCCTTGCGACTGCCGCGGCAGTCGCCGCAGCACGCACTGGAGAACGGCGGAGATCCACGAAGGATGCGCCATCTGGGGGACATTCCCACGACGGTATGAATCTCAGTCCGGAGCGGAACGCTCCGAATTGCCGAGCGTCATGTCCTGCGGAGAACGTTTCAGCCGGTCACGCCATGGCGTACGGCCCACAGCGCGGCCTGGGTGCGGTCCGCGAGGTCGAGCTTCATCAGGATGTTCGAGACGTGCGTCTTGACGGTCTTCTCCGACAGGACGAGGGCTCTGGCTATCTCACGGTTCGAGCGGCCGTCCGCGATCAGGCCGAGCACCTCGCGCTCCCGCTCTGTCAGCGAACCCCCTCTCCCCTGCCCGGAGTTGGCCTCCTCCTGGGACAGCAGGGCGCCCGCGACCTCGGGCTGGAGCAGGATGTGGCCGGCGTGGACCGAGCGGATGGCTCCGGCGAGGGCGTCCGGGTCCACGTCCTTGTAGACGTAACCGGCGGCGCCCGCGCGCAGGGCCGGGATCACCGTGCGCTGCTCGGTGAAGCTGGTGACGATCAGCACGCGCGCGGGGTTGTCCAGCTCGCGGAGCTTGCGCAGGGCGTCGACGCCGTCCATGCCCGGCATCTTGACGTCCATCAGCACGACGTCCGGCTTCAGTTCCTCCGCGCGGGCCACTCCCTCGGCGCCGTCGGCCGCCTCGCCCACGACCTCGATGTCGTCCTGTACTTCGAGGAAGGTGCGCAGGCCCCGGCGGACCACCTGGTGGTCGTCGACGAGCAGCACCCTGATTGCGTCAGCCACCGGGGACCTCCATCTCGATCGTGGTGCCCTTGCCGGGCGCCGATTCCACGGTCAGCGTGCCGCCGACCCCGCTCGCGCGGTCCCGCATGGAGACCAGGCCGAGGTGGCGTCCGGCGCGGCGTATCGCCTTCGGGTCGAAGCCGTTGCCGTCGTCCGTGACCCGCAGGACGGCTCCGCTGCCGCGCCGGTCCAGCGTCACGTCGACGTGTTCGGCCTCGGAGTGCCGCAGGGCGTTGTGCAGGGCCTCCTGGGCGACGCGCAGCACGGCCTCCTCCTGGGAGGCGGGCAGGGCCTTCACACCGCGGCCGGCGAAGGTCACGCGTGCGGTGTGGGCGCGGTCCAGGACCTGGATCTGGGTGCGCAGGGTGGCGACGAGGCCGTCCTCGTCGAGGGCGGCGGGGCGCAACTCGACGACCGCGGCGCGCAGTTCGTCGGCGGCCTCGGCGGCGAGCGCGGCCACCTGGTGCAGCTCGCCCTTGGCACGGGACGGGTCTCGGTCGATCAGGGCGGTGGCCGCCTGGGCCGTCAGGCGCAGGGAGAACAGCTTCTGGCTGACCGCGTCGTGCAGTTCGTGGGCGAGGCGTGAGCGTTCCTCGGCGATGGTCAGTTCGCGGCTGCGCTCGTAGAGGCGGGCGTTGGTGAGGGCGATCGCGGCGTGCTGGGCGAGGATCCCCAGCAGTTCCTCGTCCTCCTCCGTGAAGCCGCAACTGCCCTCCGGTTTGGGGCAGTTCTTGTTGGCCAGGAACAGTGCGCCGATGACCTCGTCGTCGTCACGGATCGGCAGGCCCAGGAAGTCCGACATGTCGGGGTGTGCCGACGGCCAGCCCTCGAAGCGGGGGTCCTTGCGGACGTCGGCGAGGCGCTCGACCTTGGCCTCCTGAAGCATCGCGGCGAGGATGCCGTGCTGGCGGGGCAGCGGGCCGATGGCCTTCCACTGCGCGTCGCTGACCCCGTCGACCACGAACTGGGCGAAGCCGCCGTGGTCGTCCGGCACGCCGAGGGCGGCGTACTGCGCGTCGAGCAGCTCGCGGGCCGAGGCGACGATCGTCTTGAGGACGTCGCGCACCTCCAGATGCCTGCTCATGGCCAGCAACGCGGAGCTCACCGCGGCTAGGCCGGACCTGGGGCCTTGACTCATGCCCTCACCGTACCGGCGGGGTGTGACAGCCGGATCGGACCTGTGGCGCGGTCGGCCGGGGCGGGGGACCTAGGCCTTGGGTCGCAGATTCGGCGGCGTAGGGCGAAAGGCCCCCGGTGTGCGGCGTAGGTCGAAGGGCCCCGGGACTTTGCGGCCCGCGTCCGAGGCGGGGGCCGCGTCCCGGTTCCTACGTTGAGGGCATCGCCGATCGGAGGCGGTCTTGGACGAGGGGACGGTTGTCATGCCGGTAGCGATCATCACGGGGGCCTCGAAGGGGCTGGGGCGAGCGCTCGCCGAGGGACTGGCCGGGCGGGGCTGGGATCTGGTGCTGGACGCCAGAACGGCGGAGGTCCTGGAAGAGACGGCGTCCGGGCTCCGGGAATTGCACGGCACGCGCGTGACGGCGGTGCCGGGGGACGTCACGGACGCCGCGCACCTGGCCGAGCTGGTGGCGGCCGCGTGGCGGCTGGGCGGCCTCGACCTGCTGGTGAGCAATGCCAGCGCGCTGGGCGCGGAGCCGCTCGTACGGCTGGACGCGCTGCCGCCGGAGGGGCTGCGGCGGGCGCTGGAGGTGAACGTGGTCGCCGCGCTGGCCCTCGTCCAGGAGGCGCTGCCGCTGCTGCGGGCGTCCGGGGAGGGAGCCGTGATCACGGTGAGCTCGGACGCGGCTGCCGAGGCGTACGAGACATGGGGCGGGTACGGGGCGTCGAAGGCCGCGCTGGACCATCTCGCGGCGGTGCTCGGCGCGGAGGAGCCCGGGCTGCGGGTCTGGGCGGTCGACCCCGGGGACATGGCCACGGACCTGTACGCGGCGGCCGTACCGGACGACGCGGATCCGCGGCCGGCGCCGGCCGGTGTGGTGCCGGCCTTCCTGCGGCTGCTGGACGAGCGTCCGGTGAGCGGGCGGTACGGGGCTCCCGCGCTGTTGGAGGGGCGGCGATGACGCTGGCGGTGAGGGTGCCGGAGGAACTGTCGGCGCGGGTGCCGGCCGAGCAGCGTGGGCCGGGGCTGGACCGGGATGCCGTACGGCTGCTGGTGTCGCGGGGCAGCGAGGTGTCGCATCACGCGTTCGGTGAGCTGCCGCTGCTGCTGCGGGCCGGGGATCTGCTGGTCGTCAACACGTCGGAGACGCTGGCCGCGGCCGTGGACGGGTGGATCGGGCACGCGCGTGTGGTGGTGCACTTCTCCACGCGCGGGGACGACGGGCGGTGGGCCGTTGAGCTGCGGGATCCCGATGAGCGGGGCACCACGCGCGCGCGTGCGGGCGGGCCCGCGGGGACTGAGGTGCGGCTGCCGGGTGGGTTCCGGCTGGTGCTGGAGGAGCCGCTGAGTGCGCGGAGCGCGCGGCTGTGGTGGGCGCGGGTGGCCGGGTCCCGGCAGGGGGCGGGTGAGGACGCTCAGGGGGCGGCAGGGGTTCTGGGGCTGATGCGTGAGCACGGGCGGCCGATCCGGTACGCGTACACGGAGCGGGACCAGCCGTTGTCGGCGTACCAGACGGTGTTCGCGCTGCCGTCGGCCGACGGTGCGGGCAGTGCGGAGATGCCGAGCGCGGCGCGGCCCTTCACGGTGCGGATGGTGACGGAGCTGGTGAGCCGGGGTGTGCAGTTCGCGCCGATCACGCTGCACACCGGCGTGGCCTCGGCCGAGGCGCACGAGCCGCCGTATCCGGAGCGGTTCGCGGTGCCGGAGGCGTCGGCCCGGCTGATCAACGCGGTCAAGGCGGGGGACGGCCGGGTCGTCGCGGTCGGGACGACGGCCGTGCGGGCGGTGGAGTCGGCGGCGGACGCCGACGGGGTCGTACGCGCGCGTGCAGGGTGGACGGACCTCGTCGTCACCCCGGAGCGCGGGGTCCGGGTGGTGGACGGGCTGCTGACCGGGCTGCACGAGCCGGAGGCCTCGCATCTGCTGATGCTGGAGGCGGTCGCGGGGGGAGCCGCGATCGACCGCGGGTACGAGGCGGCGCTACGGGAGCTCTACCTCTGGCACGAGTTCGGCGACGTGCATCTCATCCTGCCGTCGGAGCCCCCTCACTCAGAGCATTGCTCTAGCAACTGCCGGTGAGACCGTCACGGGCCCGCTGTGAGCCCGCACATAGGGCGCAGATCACGTACGAAAGTCCGTAGTAGTCACAGGCGTCCCTTTTGAGCGGCGCAGACAGTCCTGTCTATCCTATTTTGCCCTTCACGGGTCCACTATCGAGGATCGTACGTCACACCTTTGCCACGCAATTTTGCGGCCGCTAAGAATGGCTCTCGTCGCTCAACGCCGCGGGTTCTGCCCGCGGCGTTTGTGCCGGAAGCACCCGTGTCCCCCGCCGGACAGCGAGCGACCTCCGCGCTATTCGAAGAGGTCCATCTGCCATGCTCAAGAACACCAAGAACCGTGGTCTCGGCCGTGCCATTACCAAGCGTCAGAAGATCGCGATCGCCGGTGTCACCACTCTCGGTGCCGCCGCCCTGGCCATCTCCGCCGTACCCGGTAACGCCCAGACGACCACGGCCGAAGCCCCCACGGGCAAGGTGGCCTACAGCAATGAGCAGATCAAGGACGTCAAGGGCAGCGTCACCGACCAGCTCGCCCGCGACAGCGTGAAGGCCCAGGAGATGTCGGCCAAGCACAAGGCCGCCGTCGCCGCCGCCAAGCACCGCGCCGCCGTCGCCGCCGCCAAGCACCGGGCCGCCAAGGCCACCGCCGCCAAGAAGAAGGCCGAGGCGGAGCGCAAGGCGAAGGAGGCCGCGAGCCGGTCCGCCAAGCGCATACAGGTCAAGCCGGTCGCGGCCAAGACCTACGCGAACAACCTCGACGGCTGGATCCGTGAGGCCCTGGACATCATGAAGAAGCACAACATCCCGGGCACCTACGACGGTCTGTACCGCAACACCATGCGGGAGTCCTCGGGCAACCCGAACGCCATCAACAACTGGGACATCAACGCCCAGAACGGCATCCCGTCGATCGGTCTGCTCCAGGTCATCAAGCCGACCTTCGACGCCTACCACGTCCCGGGCACGGCCTTCAGCCAGTACGACCCGGTCGCCAACCTCACCGCCGCCGCCAACTACGCGGCCGACCGGTACGGCTCGATCGACAACGTCAACAGCGCGTACTGAGCGAGGTAGCGCGGGCCTCTGATCCGTACGCCGAAGGGCGGCACCCTCCTGACGAGGTGCCGCCCTTCGGGCGTCGTACGGCAGAGACCGCTCGTACGACAGGGACTACTACTTGCGCATGACCTCGGGCTCGTGGCGGCGCAGGAAGCGGGCCACGAAGAAGCCGCAGATCACGCCGAGGGCGATCAGGGCGAGCATGTCCATGGTCCAGGCGCCGACCGTGTGCTCCCACAGCGGGTCGTTGCTCTCGCCCTTGTCGGGCGGGCTGATCTTGTTGAAGTCCAGCGTGGCACCCGCGGCGCCCACCGCCCAGCGCGACGGCATCAGATACGAGATCTGGTTGGCGCCGATCGAGCCGTTGAGGGCGAACAGGCAGCCGGTGAACACGACCTGGATGATCGCGAACATGACCAGCAGCGGCATGGTCTTCTCGGCCGTCTTCACCAGCGCCGAGATGATCAGGCCGAACATCATCGAGCTGAAGCCCAGCGCCATGATCGGCACCGACAGCTCCAGCAGCGTCAGCTTGCCGAAGACAAGGCCCTCCTCCGGGATCTCCCGGCTCGCGAAGCCGATGACGCCGACCAGCAGGCCCTGGAGCACGGTGATGAAGCCGAGCACGAAGACCTTGGACATCAGGTACGCCGAGCGGGACAGGCCGGTGGCGCGTTCCCGCTCGTAGATGACCCGTTCCTTGATCAGCTCACGGACGGAGTTCGCGGCGCCGGCGAAGCAGGCGCCGACCGCGAGGATCAGCAGGACGGTGGTGGCCGTGCCGTTCGGGATGATGCGGCCGGTGGCGTTGGCCGGGTTCGGCAGCAGGCCCTTGCCCGAGTCGATGAG
This sequence comes from Streptomyces sp. NPDC059010, assembly GCF_042740355.1. Lineage (NCBI taxonomy): Bacteria > Bacillati > Actinomycetota > Actinomycetes > Kitasatosporales > Streptomycetaceae > Streptomyces > Streptomyces sp. NPDC059010. Next base: position 295,830 of record NZ_JBHYJA010000004.1, on the reverse strand, counting down.
CAGGCTCACCGCGCCGAGGACGGCCGGCAGGATCACCATCAGGGCCAGGAAACCCTTGTCGGAGGCGATCACCGACGTATAGCGGCGCACCAGCGTGACGAACTGCGACATCCAGCCCTGCGGCTTCGGCGGGCGCATCGCCTGCATCGGCGGCATCTGTACGGACTGCGGCGCGATCGCGTCGATGTCCGCGGCGTACATCTGGTAGTGCTGCGAGCCCTTCCAGCGTCCCGCCCAGTCGTAGTCGCGGTAGTTCTCGAAGGCGGAGAAGACATCGGCCCAGGTGTCGTAGCCGAAGAAGTTCAGCGCCTCCTCGGGCGGACCGAAGTACGCCACCGAACCGCCCGGCGCCATCACCAGGAGCTTGTCGCACAGCGCCAGCTCGGCCACCGAGTGGGTGACGACGAGGACCGTGCGGCCGTCGTCGGCGAGACCGCGCAGCAGCTGCATGACATCGCGGTCCATGCCCGGGTCGAGGCCCGACGTGGGCTCGTCCAGGAAGATCAGGGACGGCTTGGTGAGGAGCTCCAGGGCCACCGAGACGCGCTTGCGCTGGCCGCCGGAGAGGGAGGTGACCTTCTTCTCCTTGTGGATGTCGAGCTTCAGCTCGCGCAGCACCTCGTCGATACGGGCCTCACGCTCGGCGCCCGTGGTGTCGGCCGGGAAGCGGAGCTTGGCCGCGTACTTGAGGGCCTTCTTGACGGTCAGCTCCTTGTGCAGGATGTCGTCCTGCGGGACCAGACCGATGCGCTGGCGCAGCTCGGCGAACTGCTTGTAGAGGTTCCGGTTGTCGTAGAGGACGTCGCCCTGGTTGGCGGGCCGGTAGCCGGTGAGCGCCTTGAGCAGGGTCGACTTGCCGGAGCCGGACGGGCCGATGACCGCGATGAGGGACTTCTCCGGGACGCCGAAGGAGACGTCCTTGAGGATCTGCTTGCCGCCGTCGACCGTGACGGTCAGATGGCGGGCCGAGAAGGAGACCTCACCGGTGTCGACGAACTCCTCAAGGCGGTCGCCCACGATCCGGAACGTGGAGTGACCGACACCGACGATGTCGGCGGGGCCCAGCAGCTGCGAGCCGCCCTTGGCGATCGGCTGGCCGTTGACGTAGGTGCCGTTGTGGGAACCGAGGTCGCGGATCTCCATACGGCCGTCGGGCGTCGAGTGGAACTCGGCGTGGTGCCGGGAGACCTGCAGGTCGGAGACGACCAGCTCGTTCTCCAGGGCACGGCCGATGCGCATGACGCGGCCGATCGCGAACTGGTGGAACGTGGTGGGGCTGCGGTCGCCGTAGACCGGCGGCGCCCCCGCGCCACCGCCGGGGCCCTGCTGCTGCGGCACCTTCGAGACGGACGGCTGCTGCGGCTGCTGCCAGCCGGCCTGCGGGGCCTGGTGCTGGGCCTGCTGCGGAGCCTGATGCGGTGCCTGCTGCTGCGGCGGCTGATGCTGAGCCGGAGCCTGCTGGGCCCAGCCGGGGTTCGCGCCCTGCGCGGCGTACGGCTGCTGTTGTGGCTGCTGCTGCGGCTGGGCCTGCGGCGAGGCGACGGAGGCCGCGGTGCCGGAGAGGTTCAGGCGCGGTCCGTCGGTTCCGTTGCCCAGGTGAACGGCCGAGCCCGGGCCGATCTCCAGGTGGTGGATGCGGTGGCCCTGCACGAAGGTGCCGTTGGTGCTGCCGTGGTCCTCCAGGACCCAACTGCGGCCGCTCCAGCTGATCGTGGCGTGCCGCCAGGACACCCTGGCGTCGTCGAACACGATGTCGCCCTGCGGATCGCGTCCGAGGGTGTAAGCCCTGGACGGATCGAGCGTCCAGGTCCGTCCATTGAATTCCAGTACGAGTTCCGGCACTCCATGCCCCACTGAGTAGTCCCCCGAGTTACCCCCAACACAGGGAGTCTAGGGATGTCGAACATCGTCGGGAACTATTTCAGGCTCCGCCCCCTGACTGAAAGTCGGGCCTTATGACTAGCACGCGCAGACGCTTCGACTGGTTCCGTTGACGGGGTTGAAACCAGCCCGGAGAGTGGTAATCCACGCGAGGGGGACATGCGCGGCGAGCCGGCCGCGCGGCGGATCGGGGGGTCTGCATGAGCGCGTCCACGAACGTCGAGAGCGCGAGGCACGGCACGCGGCTGCCGTGGGGAGACATCCTGCTGTCCGCGATCGCCTCCGTGAGCTGGGCGTTGATCGGGATGGCGGGCACGGCGGCGCTGGGACTGCATCTGCTGGGGGCGGACTCGGCGAGCTCCCTGGGCCCGATGACCGCGGCGGTGGTGGCCCTTGGGGCGGGGGGTTCCGTCACACCGTCCGGTGATGTGTCCGCTTTCGGATTGACGGGCGCGGAGGCGGCGACCGCCATCGAGATCACGCCACTCGGCGTGAGCCTGGTCGGTGCGGTCCTTTTGTCCTGGTTCTTCTTACGGTCCCTGCGAAGCGCGGGAGTTGTGATCGCACCGGCCGAACTCCTCGCACGCGCGGGCGCGGTGGTCGCGGTGTTCGTGGCGACGCTGGGCGGGCTGGCCTGGGCGGGGCACGACGTCATCACCATCGACGGGAGCTCGCTGGGCCTCGACGACCTGCCGGGAGGCGGCGGGGGCGGTGGCGGTATCGAGATCCCCGGCCTCGGCGACGTCGGGGACATCGGCGGACTGCTGCCCGACCAGATCGGCGACCTCATCGACGCGAAGGCGGCGGTCGGCTTCACCGTGGACACGGCACCGACCCTGCTGGGCGGCATGGGCTGGTCCGCCGGCATCCTGCTGATCGCCCTGCTGGCCTCGCGCCGCGCCCCGCTGCCCCGCGGCTGGGACGCCGTGCACCGTGTCGCACGGCCCGCCGCATCCGCCCTCGTCACGGTGCTGCTGGTCGCGGTCGCGGCCGGGCTCGCGGCGGCGGCGTACGCGGCGATCGGCGACGACCACCCCAAGCGCATCGCGGGCGCCGCCCTGCTGGGTGCCCCTAACGGCGTATGGCTCGGCATCCCGATCGGCCTGTTCGTACCGTTCGACGGCAGGGCCACGGGGGTGCTTGCCGGCCTGCTGCCGGATCCGCTGGACGACCTGCTGAACAGCGGTGAGGACCAGTCCGTGACGCTGGGCAGGCTGGCGGAGCTGGACGGGCGGGTATGGCTGCTGGGCGTCGCGGCGGCGGTGATGATGCTGCTCGCGGGGGTGCTGACGGCTGTGCGGACGCCGGTGGTGCATGGGGGCGTACGGGATCCGGGGGCCCTTCGTTTCGCCGGGCGGTGTGCGCTGCGGCTCGGTGTCGCCACGGCGTTGGCGCTGCCGTTGCTCGCGTGGCTGACCGAGGTGTCCGTGGACGCCTCGCTGTCGGTGCTGGGCTTCGACGCGTTCGGCGCCGGGGTGCGGCTTGAGGGGAACCTCGGGATGGCGCTGGTCCTAGGGGCGGCGTGGGGCGCGGGGGCGGGTGCCGCGGGAGCGCTGCTGGCCCGGGCCACCGGGGCCGCGGGGCAACGGGCGACTGCGGCGGCGCGGGGCGAGGTGGCCCTGGCTGCTGCGAGGCCGGATGCCGCGGGAGTGGCAGGCAGTGCGGGTACGACGGCCACGGCGGCGGAGGGTGCCGGGGGCACGTCGTCTGCGAGCGGGTCCGGGCCGTACGCACCCGGCACGCCGTACCGGCCGCCGAACCCGGCGACGAACCCCTACCTGCGCGTACCGGACGAACTGCGTGAGCCGGAGGACGCGCGTCCGCCGGGCTCGGACGGGCCTTCCGGGGGCGCGGGGGCGCCCGGTGGGGCGCGCGGAGCCGACGGGAGGGGGGAGCGCGACGCAGGGTGGGGGCGCGATGCGCGGTCGAGGCGCGATGCGAGGTCGGGAGGTGATGGCCGGTCGGGACGCGATGAGTGGTCGGGGCGTGATGAGTGGTCGGGGGGCGACAGGCGGTCGGGACGCGAGGAGGCATGGCGACCAGGTGAGCGGCGGTCCGGTGAGCCGCCGCGCGGTGCCCCACGGTCCGGTGCCCCGGGATCCGGTGCCCCGGGATCCGGTGCCCCGCGATCCAGCGCCCCTCAGCCCGGTGCCCCTCAGTCCGGTCAGCGGCGCTCCGATCAGCGGCCTTCCGATCAGCCGCCCGCCGACTCGCCGCCCCCCGGTGGCAGCGACGTGTACGGCGCGCCCACGGTCGCCCGGCCGATCGGGCCGCCGTCCCGGCCGTCCCGGCCTTCTCGGCGGCGTGGGAACCGGTCGTCGTCCGGGGCGGACGAAGGACCGATGCCTCCGCCACCGCCGCCGCCGTCTCCACCACCGCCTCCTCCCCCGCCGCCGCCGCCGAGGAAGCCGTAAGCGGCTGGGCCCACGGATGCCGCCGTGCCGTTTCACAGGTGCTGGTGCAGCCGTGGCCGGAACGTAAGGCCCCCGCCACCCGAGCGACACCCAGTGTTCCGTGTCCGCTAGACGGACCTCAGGGGCGCCAGGCACTGAGTGCCGGATACGGTGGAAGCACCATGAGCGCTTCGCAGACCTCCGACACACCCACACTTCTCGTCAAGATCTTCGGGAAGGACAGGCCGGGAATCACTGCCGGCCTCTTCGACACGCTGGCCGCCTACTCCGTCGACGTGGTCGACATCGAGCAGGTCGTCACCCGTGGCCGGATCACGCTGTGCGCGCTCGTGACGCAGCCTCCCGCCGGAACGGAGGGGGACCTGCGGGCGACCGTCCACAGCTGGGCGGAGTCGATGAGGATGCAGGCGGAGATCATCTCCGGCCTGGGCGACAACCGGCCGCGTGGCGTCGGACGCTCCCTGGTGACCGTGCTCGGACACCCGCTCACCGCCGAGGCGACGGCCGCGATCGCCGCCCGGATCACCAAGTCCGGCGCCAACATCGACCGTATCTTCCGGCTCGCCAAGTACCCCGTGACGGCGGTGGAGTTCGCGGTGTCCGGTGTGGAGACCGAGCCGCTGCGCACCGCCCTGGTGACCGAGGCGGCGGCACTGGGTGTCGACGTCGCCGTCGTCGCCGCCGGGCTGCACCGGCGCGCCCAGCGGCTGGTCGTGATGGACGTGGACTCCACACTGATCCAGGACGAGGTGATCGAGCTCTTCGCCGCGCATGCCGGCTGCGAGGACAAGGTGGCCGAGGTGACGGCGGCCGCGATGCGCGGGGAGCTGGACTTCGAGCAGTCCCTGCACGCGCGCGTGGCGCTGTTGGAGGGGCTGGACGCCTCGGTGGTGGAGAAGGTGCGCAGCGAGGTGCGGCTGACGCCGGGTGCGCGCACACTGATTCGTACGCTGAAGCGGCTGGGCTACCAAGTGGGGGTCGTCTCGGGTGGGTTCACGCAGGTCACCGATGATCTCAAGGAGCGGCTCGGGCTCGATTTCGCCCAGGCCAACAAGCTGGAGATCGTCGACGGCAAGCTCACCGGCAAGGTGACCGGGGAGATCGTGGACCGGGCGGGCAAGGCACGGCTGCTGCGCCGGTTCGCCGCCGAGGCGGGGGTTCCGCTGTCCCAGACGGTGGCGATCGGTGACGGCGCGAATGATCTGGACATGCTCAACGCGGCCGGGCTCGGTGTCGCCTTCAACGCGAAGCCGGTGGTGCGGGAGGCCGCGCACACGGCGGTGAACGTGCCGTTCCTGGACACCGTCCTGTATCTGCTCGGCGTCACCCGGGAAGAGGTCGAAGCGGCCGACATGCACGACGAGGACTGACGGCCCCGCGCCTGAGCGCCTGTCTGCATCCTGATCGCCCATATGCACAGGGGCGGGGGGGGCGGGGCGGGGGGGGGGGGCGGGGGGGTGGGGGGTGAGATAAGTGGGGGGAGGGGGTGGGGAGAGTGTGGCGCCGGGGGGAG
>NZ_JBHYJA010000004.1:177686-290012 GCF_042740355.1 Streptomyces sp. NPDC059010 | reverse complement strand
CCATCGCTCTGTGGCGCTCGCGCGCCGCGGCTCGGGGGAGTTTGCTGAGATAGCGCCCCATCTGCGGCGGGGGCGCCCCCGGGTGCGGGGCCCCGGGGCCCCTTGGTGTGGGTCGGTCACTCGGATGGCGCCCAGTAGTCGAGCAGCGTGGCCACGCCGGGCTCCAGCGCCTTCCAGGTGCCGCTGAAGGAGAGGACGGCGAAGGCGGCGGCCGGGAAGCCCCGGCGGCTCATCCGCTCGCGTGCGTCGCCGTCGGCCGAGCCGGACAGGATCTCGGCGAGGCCCTGCACACCCGGGTTGTGGCCGATCAGCAGGACGTTCTGCGCGTCGTCGGGCGTTTCGTTGAGCACGGCGATCAGCTCGCCGGGCGAGGCCTCGTAGACCCGCTCTTCGTATACGGTTTTCGGCCGGTGCGGGAACTCGTGGACGGCGAGCTTCCAGGTCTCCCGGGTTCGGGTCGCGGTGGAGCACAGGGCCAGATCGAAGGGGATGGCGGTGTCGGCCAGCCTGCGTCCGGCCTCTGCCGCGTCCAGTCGGCCCCGATCGGCGAGCGGCCGCTCGTGGTCGGTCACCTGTGGCCAGTCGGCTTTCGCATGCCGGAAGAGGACAATCCTGCGGGGTTCTGCGACGCTCATGAGTCCCAGCTTCGCATGAAACAGGCCATGGGGCGCAGGGAGTTGACGTGCGGTTCTTGCCGTGCTCAGCGCATGATCAGCTGTTGTACGCGCTCGAAGAGCTGGGTGATCGCGGGTTCCGAGGTCGCGGCGTGCGCATCGGACGGGTTGAGTATCAGCGTCAGCAGCGTGATGAAGGCGAGTGTCGGCAGGGCGAGGGCCCACCAGGGCAGCCGGATGTCGGCACGGCCCGTGGACGCCGGGTGGGGCGGGGTGTGCGTAGGGGCCGACATGATGCCTCCGTGGGTCTTCGATCGGTCGGTGTCCGCCTCTCGCGGGCACACTTCGAAGCTACGGAAGTCCCGGCCCTCAACCCATCCGGTGATCCACCCAGTTGACCCTGACACTCGCCCCCTAGGGGATGGTGGTGCTAGCCCCACCATCGGTCACGGCGGGGCAGGTCAGGGGGACGCGATCGTCGCGATGACGGCGATGATCACGAAGATGGCGAAGAACGCGCCGAAGACGAGCAGCATGTTCTTCTGGCCGTTCTTGGGGTTCGGATCGAGCACTGGCATACGGCAAGTCTCGCACTCCCCTCCCATGCCGGGCGCGCGGGGGTTGCTTCACAGGCTCTGCCGGGGTTGCTTCACCGGCTCCGGGGTCGGCGGGCCGCCGCCTCGTCCTCCACCGTGCGGTTGCGTCCCGCGAGGACCCCTACCGCCATCTGCGGGATCATCAGGCCCGCCATGAGCGCGATGGGCAGCCCCCAGCCGCCGCTGTGCTGGTAGAGCACGCCGACCAGGAGCGGGCCGGGGATGGAGAGCAGATAGCCGGTGCTCTGCGCGAACGCCGACAGCTGGGCCACTCCCGCGCTGGTCCTGGCCCGCATGCCGACCATGGTGAGGGCGAGCGGGAACGAACAGTTGGAGACGCCGAGCAGCAGGGCCCAGGCCCAGGAACCGGCGGACGGGGCGAGGTACAGGCCGGCGTAGCCGACGAGGCCGCAGGCGCCCAGCGCGAGCACGATCGGCCCCTGGTGGGGCAGCCTGGTGGCCAGGCGCGGGATGACGAAGGCCAGCGGCACGCCCATGACCATGGTGACGGCGAGCAGCAGCCCGGCCGTGCTCGCCCGCACGCCCGAGTCCCGGAAGATCTGGGCCATCCAGCCCATCGTGATGTAGGCGCCGGTGGCCTGCAGCCCGAAGTAGACGGCGAGGGCCCAGGCGGTGCGGCTCCGGGTGATCCGCACCGGGGGCGCCTCCACGCGCGCGTGCTCGTCCTGCGCGGAGGAGGCGGGCGCAGTCCCCCGGTCCCGTACGAAGGGCAGCCAGGGCAGTACGGCCGCCGCCCCGAGCGCTCCCCACACGGCGAGCCCGGTCTGCCAACTCCCGCCCAGCATCTCGGTCATGGGCACCGTCACGGCCGCCGCGGACGCGGTGCCGAGGGCGAGGGCCATCGAGTACAGGCCGGTCATGGAGCCGACCCGGTCCGGGAACCAGCGCTTGACGATGACCGGCATCAGGACGTTGCTGACCGCGATGCCCATGAGGGCGAGCGCGGTGGCGGCCAGGAAACCGGCCGTGCTGCCCGCGTACGGCCGTATGAGCAGGCCGGCGCTGATGGCGACCATGCCCGCGCACACCACCGCGCCCGGGCCGAAGCGACGGGCCAGGCGGGGGGCCGCCACGCCGAAGACGGCGAAGCAGAGCGGGGGCACCGAGGTGAGGAGTCCGGCGACGCTGCCGCTCATGCCGAGCGCGTCGCGGACCTCTTCGAGGAGGGCGCCGAGGCTGGTGATGGCGGGGCGGAGGTTCAGCGCGGTCAGCACGATGCCGAGCACGAGCAGCCGTACCGTCCACGCGCGCGTGGCGGGCTCCGTGGTGGTGCGTGCCTCGGGCTCAGGGGTGTTTGCCTCGGAGGTGCGTATGCGTGTGGACGTCGCCGTCCGGGTTTCCTCGCTCACGGTTTCCTTGCTCACCATGAGACCCATCATAGAATCATGGGATGATTGGCTGTCCACCCCCGGTCCGTACGGTCCGGAACCTCCCGTGCGAAGGTGTGCCATGCCCCTGAGCCACCCCCGCCGCTCGGCGCTGTCCGAGCAGGTCATCGCGGCGTTGCGGAACCAGATCACCTCGGGCGAGTGGCCCGTCGGCTCCCGTATCCCGACCGAGCCCGAGCTGGTCGAGCAGCTCGGCGTGGCCCGCAATACCGTGCGCGAGGCGGTCCGCGCGCTCGCGCACAACGGCCTGCTGGACATCCGCCAGGGCTCCGGCACCTATGTGGTGGCGACCAGCGAGCTGGCCGGCGTGATGCACCGCCGCTTCGCCGACGCCGATCCCCGGCACATCGCCGAGCTGCGCGCCACGCTGGAGTCGTCCGCCGCGCAGCTGGCCGCCGAGCGGCGCACGGAGAAGGACCTCAAGCAGCTGGACGCGCTGCTGGTGCGGCGCGAGGAGGCCTGGGAGTCGGGGGACGCGGAGGCCTTCGTGGCCGCCGACGCGACCTTCCATCTGGCGGTGGTGGCGGCCTCCCACAACGACGTGATGACCGCGATGTACGCCGACCTGGGCGAGGTGCTGCGGGACTGGCTGCGCGAGGACGTCGGCACGGAGCTGACGCCGGAGACGCACATGGACCACGCGCGCCTGGTCGACGCGATCCGCGCGGGCGACGCGACGGCGGCCGCGGCGGAGGCGGCGAGCTATCCGTTCCTGTGCCGTCCGGGACGTTTCAGCCCTCCCGGTCGTGGCTGACCCACACCGAGCCGACCTCCTTCCAGCAGCGCCCGGTGAGCCGCACGGTCTGCGCGGGCCCGGCGTCCACCGGTGAGCCGTCGCTGTCGATGTCCCACCAACGGGCGCACTCGACGTGCAGGCTCACCCGATCGGTACCTGGATAGGGGTTGTGACAGTAAGCGGTCACCTGGGATCCGGTGACACGTACGCGGCATGCGGCGCCGAACGGCTCCTGGGGCCGCACTTCGGCGGCGGGCACACGCGCGTGGGCTATCGCCTCGTACGACAGGGGCAGTACGAGAGCGACGGCGACGGACGTTGAGGCCAGGCGGCGGGAGAAGCGCACAACGGGACCTCCTCGGCCGTACGGGTGAGGGGCTCGCGGGATGAACGCGTACTCCAGGGTGCGCGGTCGCCGGCCTCGCCCGCCTCGTCGGATAGACCGAACGGGTGACGCCCCGCCCCCCGCGCGCTGCGGGAAACGGGGCGTCGGCGACGCGGGGGTGGGATCAGGCGCCGATGGCGTGCAGACCGCCGTCCACGTGGACGATCTCGCCGGTGGTCTTCGGGAACCAGTCGCTCAGCAGGGCGACGATGCCGCGGCCGGCCGGCTCGGGGTCCTCCAGCTTCCACTCCAGCGGGGAGCGGCTGTCCCACACGGACGCCAGCTCGGCGAAGCCGGGGATGGACTTCGCGGCCATGGAGCCGAGCGGGCCCGCCGAGACCAGGTTGCAGCGGATGTCGTGCTTGCCCAGGTCACGCGCCATGTAGCGGTTCGTGGCCTCCAGGGCGGCCTTGGTCGGGCCCATCCAGTCGTACTGCGGCCAGGCGAACTGCGCGTCGAAGGTGAGGCCGACGACGGAGCCGCCCTCGGTCATCAGCGGCAGCAGCGCCATCGTCAGCGACTTCAGGGAGAAGGCGGAGACGTGCATGGCGGTGGCCACGGACTCGAACGGCGTGTTCAGGAAGTTGCCGCCGAGCGCGTCCTGCGGCGCGAAGCCGATGGAGTGCACGACACCGTCCAGCCGGTCCCCCAGGTGCTCGCGGACCTGGCCCTCCAGACGGGCGAGGTGCTCGTCGTTGGAGACGTCGAGCTCCAGGACCTTGACCTTCTCCGGCTGGGGCAGCTTCTTGGCGATGCGCTCGGTGAGCGTCGGACGCGGCCAGGCGGTGAGGATGATCTCCGCGCCCTGCTCCTGGGCCAGCTTGGCGGCGTGGAAGGCGATGGAGGACTCCATCAGCACGCCGGTGATGAGGATCTTCTTGCCCTCAAGGATTCCAGCCATGGTGTTCAGTGACCCATTCCCAGTCCGCCGTCAACGGGGATGACGGCTCCAGTGATGTACGAGGCGTCGTCCGAGGCGAGGAACCGCACCGTCGCGGCGATCTCCTCCGGCTGCGCGTAACGACCGAGCGGCACCTGCTTGACGATGCCCTCACGCTGCTCGTCGGTGAGCACCTTGGTCATGTCGGTGTCGACGAAGCCGGGCGCGACGACGTTGAAGGTGATGCTGCGCGAGCCCAGCTCACGGGCGAGGGAACGCGCGAAGCCGACCAGGCCGGCCTTGGAGGCCGCGTAGTTCGCCTGGCCCGGGCCGCCGTAGAGGCCGACGACGGAGGAGATCAGGACGACGCGGCCCTTCTTGGCGCGCAGCATGCCGCGGTTGGCACGCTTGACCACGCGGAAGGTGCCGGTGAGGTTGGTGTCGAGGACAGACGTGAAGTCCTCCTCGGACATGCGCATCAGGAGCTGGTCCTTGGTGATGCCGGCGTTGGCGATCAGCACCTCGACCGGGCCGTGCTCGGCCTCGATCTCCTTGTAGGCCTGCTCCACCTGCTCGGTGTCGGTGATGTCGCACTTGACGGCCAGGAAGCCGGCCGGCGGCTCACCCGAGCGGTATGTGATCGCGACCTTGTCGCCGGCGTCGGCGAAAGCGCGGGCGATGGCGAGGCCGATGCCCCGGTTGCCTCCGGTGACGAGAACCGAGCGGCTCAACGGATCACCCTTTCGATAGGGGTCTGACACACCCGCCCGAACAGCTGGATGACAGGCGGCTTCTCCGAAAACCTATCGGTCCCGTCCCGGCATCGGACATTCGGGCACCGACAGTGGCTTACCGGCGTCGCTGTCGGGTCCCTACAGAAAGTTGCCGACTCCAGCCGGAAACCTGTGGTCCACGGCCGTGCCCGCGCGAAATGATCGGTGCCCACAGGCCACGACAGCAGGGAGACCTCCGTGCCCCATACGATCGATGAAGCCTTCACGGCGCTTCCGCTACGCGCCCTGGCCGACGCCGCGCTGGCACGCGCGCGTGCGCTGGGTGCCGAACACGCGGATTTCCGGTTCGAGCGGGTGCGCAGCGCGTCCTGGCGGCTGCGGGACGCCAGGCTCGCCGGTTCGTCGGACACCACCGACCTCGGGTACGCGGTGCGCGTGGTGCACGGCGGGACGTGGGGGTTCGCATCGGGTGTCGATCTGACGCTGGACGCCGCCGCCAAGGTCGCCTCGCAGGCCGTGGCGATGGCGAAGCTGTCCGCCCAGGTGATCAAGGCCGCCGGGTCGGACGAGCGGGTGGAGCTCGCCGACGAGCCCGTGCACAGCGACAAGACGTGGGTCTCGTCGTACGAGATCGATCCGTTCAGCGTGCCCGACGAGGAGAAGTCGGGGCTGCTGGCGGACTGGAGCGCGCGGCTGCTGGCGGCGGACGGGGTGAACCACGTCGACGCCTCGCTGCTCACCGTCCATGAGAACAAGTTCTACGCCGACACCGCCGGGACCGTGACCACCCAGCAGCGCGTCCGGCTGCATCCGCAGCTGACCGCCGTGTCGGTCGACGAGTCGAGCGGCGAGTTCGACTCCATGCGCACCATCGCACCGCCCGTCGGACGCGGCTGGGAGTACCTGACGGGGACCGGCTGGGACTGGGACGACGAGCTGGCGCGCATCCCCGAGCTGCTCGCCGAGAAGATGCGGGCGCCGAGCGTGGAGGCGGGGCCGTACGACCTCGTCGTGGACCCCTCCAATCTGTGGCTGACCATCCACGAGTCCATCGGCCACGCCACCGAACTGGACCGCGCCCTCGGCTACGAGGCCGCCTACGCCGGCACCTCCTTCGCCACCTTCGACCAGCTCGGCAAGCTCCGGTACGGCTCCGACCTGATGAACGTCACCGGGGACCGCACCGCCGAGCACGGCCTGGCGACCATCGGCTACGACGACGAGGGCGTCGCGGGCCAGTCCTGGGACCTGGTGAAGAACGGCACCCTCGTCGGCTACCAGCTGGACCGGCGCATCGCGAAGCTGACCGGGTTCGAGCGGTCCAACGGGTGCGCGTTCGCCGACTCCCCCGGCCATGTGCCGGTGCAGCGCATGGCCAATGTGTCGCTGCAGCCGGATCCGGCCGGGATGTCGACCGAGGATCTGATCGGCAGCGTCGACCGCGGGATCTATGTCGTCGGCGACCGGTCCTGGTCGATCGACATGCAGCGCTACAACTTCCAGTTCACCGGGCAGCGGTTCTTCCGGATCGAGAACGGGCGGATCACCGGGCAGCTGCGGGACGTCGCGTACCAGGCGACGACCACCGACTTCTGGGGCTCGATGGCCGCGGTGGGCGGTCCGCAGACGTATGTCCTGGGCGGTGCCTTCAACTGTGGCAAGGCGCAGCCGGGGCAGGTCGCGGCCGTCTCGCACGGCTGCCCGTCGGCCCTCTTCAAGGGCGTCAACATTCTCAACACCACCCAGGAGGCCGGTCGATGAGCCCTCGTACGAACAAGCCGCACGAGATCGTCGAGCGGGCCCTTGAGCTGTCGCGGGCCGACGGGTGCGTCGTCATCGCCGACGAGCAGTCGACCGCCAATCTGCGCTGGGCGGGCAACGCACTCACCACGAACGGCGTCACGCGCGGGCGGACGCTCACCGTCGTCGCGACCGTCGACGGCAAGGAGGGAACGGCCTCCGGGGTGGTGTCCCGGTCGGCCGTGACCGCGGACGAGCTGGAGCCGCTGGTGCGGGCCGCCGAGGCCGCCGCGCGCGGTGCCGGGCCCGCCGAGGACGCGCAGCCGCTGGTGACGGACGTACCGGCGTCGCCGGACTTCACGGACGGCCCGGCCGAGACCTCGTCCACCGTGTTCGCCGACTTCGCCCCGGCGCTCGGCGAGGCGTTCGCACGCGCGCGTGCGGGCGGGCGGGAGTTGTACGGCTTCGCCAACCACGAGCTGGTGTCGACGTACCTGGGCACCTCCACGGGACTGCGGCTGCGGCACGACCAGCCCAACGGGACGCTGGAGCTGAACGCCAAGTCGCCGGACCGCACCCGCTCGGCGTGGGCGGGGCGCTCCACGCGGGACTTCAAGGACGTGGACCCCACGGCGCTCGATGCCGAGCTGGCCGTACGCCTCGGCTGGGCCGAGCGGCGGCTGGAGCTGCCGGCGGGACGGTACGAGACGCTGCTGCCGCCGACCGCCGTGGCCGACCTGCTGATCTACCAGATGTGGTCGGCGTCGGGGCGGGACGCGGTCGAGGGCCGGACGGTGTTCTCCAAGCCCGGTGGCAAGACGCGTGTCGGCGAGAAGCTGAGCGAGCTGCCGCTGACGCTGCGCAGCGACCCGAACGAGCCGGGCCTTGAGACCGCGCCGTTCGTGATCGCGCACTCCTCGGGGGGCGACCAGTCGGTGTTCGACAACGGGCTGCCGCTCGGGGCGACGGAGTGGCTGCGTGCGGGCGAACTGAAGCACCTCATGACCAGCCGGCACAGTGCGGGGCTGACCGGTCTGCCGGTGGCGCCGGGCATCGACAACCTGATCCTGGACGGCGGCGAGGACCGGTCGATCGAGGAGATGGTCGCGAACACCGGGCGCGGGCTGCTGCTGACCTGCCTGTGGTACATCCGCGAGGTCGACCCGGCGACGCTGCTGCTCACGGGCCTGACCCGGGACGGCGTCTACCTCGTCGAGAACGGCGAGGTGACCGGCGAGGTCAACAACTTCCGGTTCAACGAGTCGCCGGTGGGCCTGCTCGGCCGGGCGACCGAGGCGGGGCGTACGGAGAAGACCCTGCCCCGGGAGTGGAGCGACTGGTTCACCAGGGCGGCGATGCCCGCGCTGCGCGTCCCCGATTTCAACATGAGCTCTGTCAGTCAGGGCGTATAACCTCGTAGGCGTTTGCAGTCGGCTGTCATCCGACCGGCCGAAGATCATCGAGGAGACAAGAGAACCGTGACGGACATCGTCGACGAGCTGAAGTGGCGTGGCGTGATCGCCCTGTCCACCGACGAGGACGCATTGCGCAAGGCTCTCGCGGACGGTCCCGTCACGTTCTATTGCGGTTTCGACCCGACCGCGGCCAGCCTGCACGTCGGCCACCTGGTCCAGGTCCTCACCATGCGCCGCCTCCAGCAGGCGGGCCTGCGCCCGCTCGCGCTGGTCGGCGGCGCCACCGGCCAGATCGGCGACCCCCGCCCGACGGCCGAGCGCACGCTGAACGACCCGGAGACGGTCGCGAACTGGGTGAACCGTCTGCGCGCGCAGATCGAGCCCTTCCTCTCCTTCGAGGGTGACAACGCCGCGACGATGGTGAACAACCTGGACTGGACGGCCGGCATGTCGGCCATCGAGTTCCTGCGGGACATCGGCAAGCACTTCCGCGTCAACAAGATGCTCACCAAGGACTCCGTCGCCCGTCGGCTGCAGTCCGAAGAGGGCATCAGCTACACGGAGTTCAGCTACCAGCTGCTCCAGGGCATGGACTTCCTGGAGCTGTACCGGCGGCACGGCTGCACGCTCCAGCAGGGCGGCAGCGACCAGTGGGGCAACCTCACGGCGGGTCTGGACCTGATCCACCGGCTGGAGCCGCACGCGGGCGTGCACGCGCTGGCGACGCCGCTGATGACCAAGGCGGACGGCACCAAGTTCGGCAAGACCGAGGGCGGCGCCATCTGGCTCGACCCGGAGATGACGACGCCGTACGCGTTCTACCAGTTCTGGCTGAACGCGGACGACCGGGACATCTCGACGTACATGCGGATCCTGTCCTTCAAGTCCCGTGCGGAGCTGGAGGAGCTGGAGAAGCAGACGCAGGAGCGTCCGCAGGCGCGGGCCGCGCAGCGGGCACTGGCCGAGGAGCTGACGACGCTGGTGCACGGCGCCGACCAGACGGCCGCGGTGATCGCCGCGTCCCGTGCGCTCTTCGGGCAGGGAGAGCTGGCGGAGCTGGACGCGGCGACGTTGGCGGCCGCGCTGTCCGAGGTGCCGCATGTGCGGGTTGCCGAGCTCGGTCCGGTGGTCGACCTGTTCGCCGAGGTCGGGCTGGTGGCCAGCAAGTCCGCGGCTCGCCGGACCGTCAAGGAGGGCGGGGCTTACGTGAACAACGTGAAGGTCGCCGGGGAGGATGCCGTGCCGGCGAAGGAGGACCTGTTGCACGAGCGGTGGCTGGTGCTGCGGCGAGGGAAGAAGAACCTCGCGGCCGTAGAGGTTACGGGCGCGTAGGTTTTCAGAGTTCGCCGTAGGGGTGCGGTGATCTGCGGGCTGCGGCTTCGCCGTGGTTGATCGCGCAGTTCCCCGTGCCCCCGCAGGGCGCTTCCCCCCAGGGCGTCAATCGCTCACGTCTGTTGCTTCCTCTTCCCCAGCGTTGCCATGTACAGCATGTCCCCCGCGTACACGATGATCACCGCTGCGACGATCTGGAAGATGTGTCGGCTCCAGTCGATGCCGCGTGTCGACTCGACGCCGAACGCTCGGGCGATGGAGTTGCCGACGATGGCGCCGAGCATGCCGAAGATGGTGGTCAGCCAGAGGGGGCTGTGCTGCTTGCCCGGGATGAGCAGCTTCGCGAGCAGGCCCAGCACGAATCCCACGATGATCGCCCACAACCAGCCCATGGCCGCCTCCTACGCCTCGGGGTGAGCATTGGGGCCAGTCTTGGTGCGGCTCCGGTACGCCGCATGCCGGGTACCGCCGTACGCGTTACGGCTGATGGCGTTCCCCCAGGTGACAGTGGCCCCGGTCTCGTAGGCGGCGCAGCCGGGGCGTAACGTTGAAGGTGTCCTGGCCCGGGTCCCCGACCGGGGGCCGGACGGGTACGGGCAGGGGGAGAGTCCGATGCGGGCGGATGGTGGAATCTGATGCGGAAGCTGCATGCGGGCGGCCACTCCGAGGTGTTCCGGATCACCGGGGCCCGAGCGGGGCTCCAGGACGATGTGCGCGCCCGGCAGCGCCGGTACGTCATCTCGATGTCGATCCGTACGGTGTCGGTGATCCTGGCGGCATCGCTCTGGAACGTCGAACGGCACGTCGCGATCGTGGCGTTGGTTCTCGGCGCGATCCTGCCGTACATCTCCGTGGTGATCGCCAACGCCGGGCGGGAGAATGCGCCGGGCCTGCCGTCGACATTCGTGATGGCGCCGACACGTCCGATGATCGCGCCGCAGGGGACGAATGACGGTTCCGCGGAATCCGTCCCGGAAGATGTGGCGGGTGGCTCCGCGCCGGGCGCACAAAGGAAACCGGACGACGGGATGTGATCCTGCGGAGCGCATCGCTCCGCAGGCGACTCCGCGCCAAGCTCAGGAAAAGCTCAGATCAATAGTGTTGTTCCGGTGCCGGGGGACGGGTTACCCGTGACATACTTCGTGGACGCTCCGCATCCCCCGTCGGAGCGATGGACCGACGCCGGGCAGCTCCCCCCGTGGCTGCTCGGCGTCGCCTTTTGTGCGCATCTGTGAGACGAATCTGTGAGTGACACGCCTATCTGTTCTGCCAAGGGTTGCCGTGCCGATGCCGTGTGGGTGCTGGCGTGGAACAACCCGAAGATTCATACGCCGGAGCGGCGCAAGACGTGGCTCGCGTGTGAGGAACATCGCGAGCATTTGTCGCAGTTCCTCGGGGTGCGGGGGTTTTTGAAGGACGTGGTCCTGCTGGAGGAATGGGAAGCGCGCGGAGTTTGAAGGCGCGCCATCGGTTTGGGTGCTGTAGGTCGTGTGGCGTGTGCGGCGCCATCGTGGTTGCTCGCGCGGTTCCCCGCGTCCCCTAGGTACCTCAGCCACCGATCGCTGACATGGGACGGTCCGGCTGCACGAACGACGGGTCGTCCAGGCCGGCCCCCGCCTTCTTGCCCCACATCGCAAGCCGCCAGATGCGGGCGATCTCCTCGTCGGGGGCGTCGGAGCGCAGGGCGGCGCGGAGGTCGGTCTCCTCGCGGGCGAACAGGCAGGTGCGTATCTGGCCGTCGGCCGTCAGGCGGGTGCGGTCGCAGGCCGCGCAGAACGGGCGGGTGACCGAGGCGATGACGCCGACCACATGCGGCCCGCCGTCCACCAGCCAGCGCTCCGCCGGGGCCGAGCCGCGCTTCTCCTCGCCCTCGGGGGTCAGCTCGAAGCGGGTGCGCAGGGAGGTCAGGATGTCGCCGGCCGTGATCATGCCGTCGCGCTTCCAGCCGTGCTGGGCGTCCAGGGGCATCTGCTCGATGAAGCGCAGTTCGTAGTCGTGCTCCACGGCCCAGGCGAGGAGGTCGGGGGCCTCGTCGTCGTTGAGGCCCGGCATCAGGACCGAGTTGACCTTGACCGGGGTCAGGCCGGCGTCGCGGGCGGCGTACAGGCCGTCGATGACGTCCTTGTGGCGGTCGCGGCGGGTGAGGGTCTTGAAGACGTCGGGGCGCAGGGTGTCCAGGGAGACGTTGACCCGGTCCAGGCCCGCCGTCTTCAGGGCGGACGCGGTGCGCCCGAGGCCGATGCCGTTCGTCGTCAGGGAGATCTGGGGGCGGGGAGTGAGAGCCGCCACACGCTCGACTATGCCCACCAGGCCGGGGCGCAGCAGGGGCTCACCGCCGGTGAAGCGGACCTCCTCGATACCGAGGGAGGTGACGGCGATCTCGATCAGGCGGACGATCTCGTCGTCCGTGAGCAGGTCGGGCTTGGCCAGCCACTGCAGGCCCTCCTCGGGCATGCAGTACGTGCACCGCAGGTTGCAGCGGTCGGTCAGCGAGACCCTCAGGTCGGTGGCCACTCGGCCGTAGGTGTCGATGAGCACGTGGGCCCCCTCCCTCGTCACGACCAGATTCAACTTCTGTCATCTGCGAGCCTACGTGACCGCACTGACAGTGACACCGGCCCGATCCCACGACGTACGACGCGGCCGCGTCGTAGGGATCTACGACGCGGCCGCTCGGGATGCCTGTCTAGTGGGCGCCGGTGCCGGTCAGGGACCGGACCTCCAGCTCCGCGTACTTGCCGGCGTCGGGCTCCTCCTTGGACAGGACGGTGCCGAGCCAGCCCATGAGGAAGCCGAACGGGATGGAGATGATGCCCGGGTTCTTCAGCGGGAACCAGGCGAAGTCGACGTCCGGGAACATCGCCTTCGGGTCGCCGGAGACGACCGGCGAGAACAGCACCAGGCCGACGGCGACGATCAGACCGCCGTAGATCGACCACAGCGCGCCCTGGGTGGTGAACTTCTTCCAGAACAGGCTGTAGAGGATCGTCGGCAGGTTGGCGGAGGCCGCGACCGCGAAGGCCAGGGCGACCAGGCCCGCGACGTTGAGGTCGCGGGCAAGGGCGCCGAGCAGGATGGAGACGGCGCCGATGCCGATGGTGGCGAGGCGGGCGGCCCGGATCTCCTCCTTCTCGGTGGCCTGGCCCTTCTTGATGACGTTCGCGTAGATGTCGTGGGCGAACGACGAGGACGAGGCCAGGGTCAGACCGGCGACGACCGCGAGGATCGTCGCGAAGGCCACCGCCGAGATGGTGGCGAGCAGGATCGCGCCCCAGGCCGAGTCGACGCCGCCCAGGTGCAGCGCGAGCAGTGGTGCGGCCGTGTTGCCGGACGGGTTGGAGGCGATGATCTCGTCCTGGGAGATCAGCGCGGCGGCGCCGAAGCCGAGGGCGATGGTCATCAGGTAGAAGCCGCCGATGATGCCGATCGCCCAGTTCACGGACTTACGGGCGGCCTTGGCGTTGGGCACCGTGTAGAAGCGGATCAGGATGTGCGGCAGGCCGGCGGTGCCGAGGACCAGGGCGATACCGAGGGAGATGAAGTCCAGCTTGGAGGTGCCGGTGGCGCCGTACTGGAGGCCGGGCTCCAGGAAGGCGGCGCCCTTGCCGCTGTTCTCGGCGGCCTTGCCGAGCAGATCGGAGATGTTGAAGTTGAACTTCAGCAGCACCAGGAACGTAATGAGGATCGTGCCGCCGATGAGCAGGACCGCCTTGACCATCTGGACCCAGGTGGTGCCCTTCATGCCGCCGATCGACACGTACACGATCATCAGGACGCCGACGAGCGCGACGATGAGGATCTTGCCGGCGTCGGTGGTGATGCCGAGCAGCAGCGAGACCAGGACGCCGGCGCCCGCCATCTGGGCGAGCAGGTAGAAGATCGACACGACGATCGTGGAGGTACCGGCCGCCGTGCGCACCGGGCGCTGGCGCATGCGGTACGCGAGCACGTCACCCATCGTGTAGCGGCCGGAGTTCCTGAGCGGTTCGGCCACCAGGAGCAGCGCGACCAGCCAGGCGACCAGGAATCCGATGGAGTAGAGGAAGCCGTCGTAGCCGAAGAGGGCGATGGCGCCCGCGATACCGAGGAAGGACGCGGCGGACATGTAGTCGCCGGAGACGGCGAGGCCGTTCTGGAAGGCGCTGAAGGAGCGGCCGCCCGCGTAGAAGTCGGCGGCGTCCTTGGTCTGGCGGCCGGCCCAGACGGTGATGAACAGGGTCGCGACCACGAAGCACGCGAACAGGGTGATGATCAGGGGCCGGTGCTCGCTGGCCTCGTTGGCGGCGAGCTGCACATGGGTCATCGCGGGGCTCATGCGCCGCCCTCCATACGGGTCTTGATGGCCTCGGCCTTGGGGTCGAGCTTGGTACCGGCGTGGCGCGAGTACCACCAGGCGATGAGGAACGTGGTGACGAACTGGGCGATACCGAGGACGAACGCGACGTTGATGTTGCCGAACAGCTTGGTGCCCATGAAGTCGCCCGCGTAGTTGGAGAGCAGGACGTACAGCAGGTACCAGGCGATGAAGGCGACGGTCAGCGGGAAGGCGAAGGAGCGGTAGGAGCGGCGCAGTTCACCGAACTCCGCGCTCTCCTGCACCTCGGTGAACTCCTCGGTGGTGGGGAGTTTGTGTTCCTCTTTCGAGGGGGGCGGTGCGTCGGTGGCCACGGAGTCTCCTCGCGTTGCGGGCGCTGTTGCGACGGTGGACGGGGACGGGTCGGGGGGTGGGGACGAGTTGGGTGCGGGCATGCGGCTCTGTTCCTCATGGTGACGTGGATCACCTGAGCCGGGTGGCGATGTTAGGGCCACGGCGCGTGATCCGACAGGGGGCTCGATCCTGCTCGCGCCTCCTTCCCAAGGTCACGGCGCCACGCGAGGACCGGTTCAACTCCGGGGGCTTCTTTCCGAAGTCGCTCGGATCAGTGATTGCTGGCCCGGAAGATCAGGGATAGCTTCGCTCCAGCACGAATCGTCATGTACCTGCCCGGCCACCCATCCCTGCCTCGGGCGGGTTTTCCGTTCCGGATGATGTGGAGAACCCATGGCTCATCTGCGGTCCAGACGCCGACTCGGCCTCGCCGTGCCTCTCGCCCTGTCCCTGACCGCCTCGCTGGGCTTCCTGCCTGCGGCGGCCTCGGCCGCACCGCTCGGGGAGCCCTCCGTGCAGGCAGCGGACGCGACCTCCCTGGCGTATGTCGTCAACACCCGACCGGACCATCGCACGATCGAGTCGGTGAAGAAGGCGATCGCGGCGGCCGACGGCACCGTCGTGACCTCGTACGACAAGATCGGCGTGATCGTCGTCCACTCGGCGAACCCCGACTTCGCCAAGGTCATGCGCACGGTGCGCGGGGTGGAGTCGGCGGGCGCGACGCGTACGACGCCCCTGACCCCCGCCGGCACCACGGACGAGGGCCCCGTCCAGCTGCTGACGAAGAACCAGGCCACCAAGACCGCGCGGGCGTCCGACTCGGCGGCCGACAGCGAGCCCCTTGAGGCCGACCAGTGGGACCTGCGGGCGATCGGCGCCGACAAGGCCGCCAAGATCAACCCGGGCAGTTCGAACGTCACCGTCGCCGTCATCGACACCGGTGTCGACGACACTCACCCGGACCTGGCCCCGAACTTCTCCGCGGCCCAGTCGGCGAACTGCGTCGGCGGTGTCCCGGACACCAGCGCCGGCGCCTGGCGTCCGTACAACCCGACCGAGGACTACCACGGCACGCATGTCGCGGGTGAGATAGCCGCGGCCCGCAACGGCATCGGCGTCGCGGGTGTGGCGCCGGGCGTGAAGGTCGCCGGTATCAAGGTGAGCGACCCCAAGAACGGCCTCTTCTACCCGGAGAACGTCGTCTGCGCCTTCGTGTTCGCCGCCGATCACGGCGTGGAGATCACGAACAACAGCTACTACGTCGACCCGTGGCTGTACAACTGCATGGACGACCCCGACCAGAAGGCCATCGTCGACGCGGTCAACAGGGCCCAGCTGTACGCCCAGAAGAAGGGCACGCTCAACCTGGCCTCGGCGGGCAACTCCAACCACGACATGGACGCCGACTCCATCGTCGACGAGACCAGCCCCGACGACGCCACGCCGGTCAAGCGCACGATCGACCCGCACACGTGCTTCGATGTGCCGACCCAGCTGCCGGGCGTGGTCACCGTGACCGCGACGGGCGTCAAGAACGACAAGTCGTACTACTCGTCCTACGGTTACGGCGTCGCCGACGTCGCGGCCCCGGGTGGTGACCGGAAGTTCCAGATCCCGACGGACACCCCGTCGCAGAACGGCCGCATCCTGTCCACCATGCCGAACGGCGAGTACGGCTGGCTGCAGGGCACGTCGATGGCCTCGCCGCACGCCTCCGGCGTCGCCGCGCTGCTCAAGTCCCGGTATCCGAAGGCGACTCCGGCGATGCTGCAGGCGCTCCTGAAGGCCCAGGCGGACAACCCGGGCTGCCCGGAGTCGTACGACCAGGACGGCGACGGCAAGCAGGACGCGGTGTGCGAGGGCGGCAAGCGGTACAACGGGTTCTACGGGTTCGGCGTCGTTGACGCGCTGGACGCCGTGGACTGACATATTGATTCAGTCAATACTGCATAGTGCAGTCATGACTGCAATCAGTACGGCCTGGTCCGCGGTGGGCGGCGATCCCGCCCTGCTCCCCCGGGTGTCGGCCATGGTGCGGGAGGGTGCGCTTCATGCGCGCCTTCCCGTACGGGAGTTGGCGCGCGCGTGCGTGGGCGCGTGCGCGCTGGCCGCGGCCGAGCTGGGGGCGCGGCGGGCCGGGCTCGCCGAGGTGCCGGGGGTGCGGCTGGACGACGGCGCCGTCGCCACGGCGTTCGTGAGCGAACGGCATCTGCTGGTCGACGGCCGCGCACCGGTCAACTTCGCCCCGCTGTCGCGGTTCTGGCCGACGGCGGACGGCTGGGTGCGGACGCACGCGAACTATCCCCATCACCGGGCCCCGCTCCTGGCCGCGCTGGGCGTGGCCGAGGAGGACCCGGACGCCGTGGGCGCGGCCCTGGCCGAGCGGTCCTCGCACGAGGTGGAGGAGGCCGTGTACGCGGCCGGCGGGCTGGCCGTGGCGCTGCGCACCCCGCAGGAGTGGGCGGCGCACGAGCAGTCCGCGGAGGTGGTCCGGCGTCCGCTCGTCGAGCACGAACGCCTGGACACGGCACACGCGCGTGCCCTCCCGCCGCTCGACGGCACTCCCCTGCTGCCCGCCGCCGGGGTACGCGTACTGGACCTGACCAGAGTCATCGCCGGACCCGTCGCCACCCGCACGCTCGCGCTGCTCGGCGCCGACGTCCTGCGCGTGGACGCGCCGCAGCTGCCCGAACTGGCCGACCAGCACGCCGACACGGGTTTCGGGAAGCGCTCGGCGACGCTGGACCTGGCGGCCGACCGGCGCGCCTTCGAGGAGCTCCTCTCCGCTGCGGACGTCGTGGTCACCGGCTACCGGCCGGGCGCCCTGGACCGGTTCGGGCTGTCGGCACGCGCGCTGGCCGAGCGCCGGCCCGGGCTGGTCGTGGCGCAGTTGTCGGCGTGGGGGGACTACGGGCCCTGGCGCGAGCGGCGCGGCTTCGACAGCCTCGTCCAGGTCGCCACCGGGATCGCCGCGATCGAGGGATCGGCCGAGCGCCCAGGCGCACTGCCCGCGCAGGCCCTCGACCACGGGACGGGGTATCTGCTGGCGGCGGCGGTGCTGCGGGCACTGACCGAGCGGCGGGAGCAGGGGTACGGCCGGTGCGTGCGGTTGTCACTGACGCGCACTGCGGAGTGGCTGGTGAACGGGCTCCGGCCGGGCCCGCGGGGAGAGCGGGTGTACGAGGCTCCGGACGCCTGGCTCGGGGAGCGGGACAGCCCACTGGGGCGGCTGCGGTACACACTGCCGCCGGTGTCGTTCACGGGCGGTCCCGTCGACTGGGGGCGGCCGCCGGGGGTTTGGGGCGCGGATCCGGCGGGATGGGGCTGAGCGGCGCAGGTCCCGAGGAGACGTCCCGATTTTCGCGCACGGCCTGAGCGCCGGGGCCGTCGGAAGCGTACCCATGGGCGGAATGCCGTACCGCCACTTGTTTTCCGACACTTGCCCGGCTCTGTGTTGCTTTGTGAAGATCCTGAGGTGATGTTGACCAGATCCTCCCCCGGTGTGTCCGCCGGGGGTGAGCCCGGAGGGCGCCCCGGTGTGGGCCGGGCTGTCGCCGTGCTCGCCCTGGTCGCGCTCGCGGCGCTGATCCCGCTGCTCGGGCCGTCGGCCGCGCTGCACGGCACCGGGGAGGCCGCCGCGCCCGGCACGGCCGGGATCGCGCTGCTGCGCACGGTGCTGTTCGCGGCGCTGTGCGTCCCGCCGGGAGAACTGTTCCTGCGGCGGCTGGCCCGCTCGGTGCCCGGCGCTCCCCCGGCCATGCCCCGCAGTTGGGCGCCGTACGCGGCCGCCGCCGGTTTCGTCGCCGCCCTGGGCCTCGCCTCGGTCGTCTCCACGGGCAACCTCGTGCCGACCGGCCCGGCCGACCTCGACGTCGGCGGCCTCTACGCGTCGCGCGACGGCAAGCTCGCCCTGCTGGAGGTCAACGCCTTCGCCGTGGCCGGGCTGTGCGCCCTGTCGCGCCGGCCGGTGATCCAGGTGGGGCCGCTGGCCGCGGTGCTGGTCGCCGAGGCGCTGCGGGCGCACCCCACGACCGAGCACGGCCCGCTGCTGGGCTCCGGGCTGACGCTGGTGCACCTGATCTGCGCGTCGCTCTGGGTGGGCGGGCTGCTGTACGCCCTGCGGACCCTGCGCGGCTGGGACGACAGGGAGGCGGGTGCGGCGCTGCTGGGGCTCTACGCGCGCGTGGCGGCCGTACTGCTCGCCGCCGTCACCGCGACAGGGGTGTGGAGTTCGCTGCGCCGGATGCCGTCGGACACGATCCTGGAGCAGCTGACCGACACGGCGTACGGGCGGGCCCTGCTGGCCAAGGTGATCCTCATGGTGGCCGTCGCCGCGCTCGCCCTGTGGGCACGGATCCGGCTGCGCCGGGCCGCCGACCCGCTGACCGCCTGTACTCCCGCGCGGGCGGAGGTCGTCGCCCTGGGTGCGGTGGTCGCGCTGTCGGGGCTGCTGACGGCGCTGCCGGTGCCGATCCGCTGGTGAGCGGCCTCAGTTGGCGACGAGGACCTTGAGCGCGGTGCGCTCGTCCATCGCCTTGTAGCCGGCGGGGACGTCCTCCAGACCTACCGTCAGGTCGAAGACGGGCGACGGGTCGATCGTGCCGTCCAGGACGTCCGGCAGCAGTTCGGGGATGTAGGTGCGGACCGGTGCGACGCCGCCGCGCAGCGCGATGTTCCCGTCGAACATGACGCTGAGGTCGAGCCCGGTGCCGCTGCCGTGCGGCACACCGACGAAGCCGATGGCGCCGCCGTCCCGGGCGATGTTGACCGCCGTACGCATTGACTGTTCAGTACCGACGGCCTCCACCACGGCGTGTGCGCCCTGCCCGCGCGTGAGTTCGCGTACGGCCTCGACGGCCGCGTCCCCGCGCTCGGCGACGACGTCGGTGGCGCCGAAGCGGCGTGCGATGTCCGTGCGGACCTGGTGCCGGCCGAGCGCGATGATCCGCTCGGCGCCGAGGCGCTTGGCGGCGAGCACCGCGCACAGCCCGACTGCACCGTCACCGACGACCGCGACCGTGGCACCCGGGCGGGCCCCGGCGCCGAGGGCGGCGTGGTGGCCGGTGCCCAGGACGTCGGAGAGGGTCAGCAGGGCGGACAGCAGATGTTCGTCGGAGGCGGCGTCCTTGGGGAGCCGGACGAGGGTGGCGTCGGCGTAGGGGACGCGCACGGCCTCGCCCTGGCCGCCGTCGGAGCCGACGGAGCCCCAGAAGCCGCCGTGCTCGCAGGAGGTGGTGAGGCCCTCACGGCAGTAGTCGCAGGCGCCGTCGGACCACATGAAGGGCGCGACGACGAGGTCACCGCGCTTGACCCCGGACACCTCGGAACCCGCCTCCTCGACGACACCGAGGAACTCATGCCCGATGCGCTGCCCCGGCTGCCGGGCCGCCTCGCCCCGGTACGCCCACAGGTCGCTGCCGCAGATACAGGCGCGCAGCACCCGGACCACGGCGTCCGTGGACTCCTGCAGCACGGGGTCGGGCACGTCCTGCACCCGCATGTCGAAAGGGGCGTGGATGGTGGTGGCGCGCATGGCGAGGGTCCTTCTCGTCGCTGGTAGTGCGTGCGCTCGGGGGGTGTCGAGCACGCGTCTCACCGTACGTCGCGGTCGCCGCCCGGCGCGCTTCGAGGGGGGCCGGGCGGGTCACTGACCAGCGGGAATCGCTCGGAGCCGGAGTCGGCGCCGGAGCGGGAGACGACGAAAGCCGGAAGATGCCGGCGAGAACCGGCAGCACCGTGCCGGCGTGATGGTGATCAGCGGCACAGTCCGGGCCGTGGATCTGAGAGTGGATCTGAGAGCGGAGTCGGTGCTGTGACGGAAGTGGCCAAGGATTTACGGGACGTCGGGTCGGAGAGCGACGGTCAGAGCCTGTGGCGGCAGCGCGATTTCATGCTGCTGTGGAGTGGCCAGACGGTCAGTGAGATGGGGGCGGCGGTCACCCAGGTCGCTCTGCCGCTGGTCGCAGTCGTCGCGCTCAGGGCGAGCACGTTCCAGGTCGGGCTGCTCACCGCCGCCTCCACGGCGGCGTTCGCGCTGATCGCGCTGCCCGCGGGCGCGCTCGTGGACCGCGGCTCCAAACGCTCCGTCATGCTCGTCTGCAACATCCTCCGCCTGCTGATCATCGGCTCGGTACCGCTGGCGGCCGCCCTCGGCACCGTGACGCTGGCTCAGCTCTACGTCGTCGCTGTCGCGGCCGGCGTGTGCACGGTGTTCTTCGACGTCGCGTACCTGAGTTATGTGCCGTCGCTGATCCGCGCCGATCTCCGGATGGACGCCAACGGCAAGCTGGCGACCACTCAGGCGTTCGCCCAGCTCGGCGGGCCAAGCCTGGGCGGGGGACTGGTCGCGGCGTTCGGCGCGGCGGGAGCGATGACGGCCGACGCGGCCTCGTACGCGGTCTCGGTCCTGTCGCTGTCCGGGATCAGAACGCGCGAGGAGCCGCCGCCCGCGCGGCGCGAGGGCGAGACGTTGCGCAGCCGGATCGCCGAGGGGCTGGGATTCGTCGTCCGGCACCGGATACTGCGGCGGGTCGTGGCGTGTACGGGCACCGCGAACCTGTTCGCCGGCATGACCTCGGCGCTGGCGATGGTCTTCCTGATCCGGGTGCTGCACGTGAGTCCCGCGCTGACCGGGCTGATCCTGGCGGGCTCGGCCGTCGGCGCGATCGCGGGCGGAGCGTTCGCCGGCCGGCTCGCCGAGCGGATCGGCTCGGCGCGGATCATCTGGGTGTCGATCCTGGTGTTCGGCGCGCCGCAGGTCGTCGCGGCGGCTGCCTGGCGCGGCTGGGGGGTGCTGCTGTTCCCGCTGGGCTGGGGCATCACGGGCTTCTCCGTGACGGTGTACAACGTCGCGCAGCTCAGCTACCGGCAGTCGGTGACACCGCCGGAGCTGATGGGCCGGATGAACGCGGCCGTGCGCTGGGTCGTGTGGGGCACGCTGCCGGTCGGCGGCGTCCTCGGCGGGGCCCTGGGCACCCTGATCGGGGTGCGGCCCACCCTCTGGCTGGCCTTCGTCGGTACGTGGGCGGCCGGCTGGTTCGTGTTCTTCTCCCCGCTCCGCCACATGCGCGATGTCCCCCGACTCGCCCCCGCCCCCGTCGGGCCGGGCCGGGACGGCGACGGGTGACGGGGGACCAACCAACCCCGGTCCCCCGGGTCCGACCAGAATCAGCTTCCCCACGCCTCATTGCGCCCCTACGCCCCTCTACGCCCCTACACCCCCGCCACATCCAGCAGCGTCCCGGCCAGGTAAGTGACCCCCATCGCCAGCGCCCCGCCCGCCGCGTTGCGCAGCACCGCGCGTGGTGGGGCGGCGCCGCCCAGGCGGGCGCTGCTCCAGCCGGTGAGGGCGAGTGCGGCCAGGACGGAGGCGACGGTGACCGGCAGCCGCCAGTCCGCCGACGGCAGCACCATCGCGAGCAGCGGCAGCAGCGCCCCGGCCGTGAACGCCACGAAGCTCGCCCACGCCGCGTGCCACGGGTTGGTCAGCGCGTCCGGGTCGATACCGAGCTCCACGCGCGCGTGCGCCCTGAGCGCGTCCCGCTCCGTCAGCTGGACGGCCGCCTCCATGGCCACGTCCCGGGACAGCCCACGGCGCCGGAGCAGTCCCACCAGCTCCTCCAGCTCCGCCTCGGGCCGCTCCCGCAACTCCCGCTTCTCCTGGGCCAACGCGGCCCTCTCCGAGTCGCGTTGGGTGGACACCGAGACGTATTCCCCCGCCGCCATCGACATCGACCCGGCGAGCAGCCCGGCCAGCCCGGCGGTGAGGAGGGCCGAGCGGTCGTCCGTCGCGCCGGCCACGCCGACGACGAGTCCCGCGGTCGACACGATGCCGTCGTTCGCCCCGAGCACGGCCGCCCGCAGCCAGTTCAGCCGCTCGCTCAGCGCGCCGCCGTGGGCCTCGTCATGCGTTGCTTCGGTCACATGCGGAGGATCGCACCGCAGGGGACATCCCGGACGTACCGACGCTCCCGGGCGGGCGCCGGGCTCGGCACGGTGCGGCAACACCGGGTGCGCGCCGACCGGTTGACGTCCGTGCGTTCGCCGGGCTCGAACAGGCGGACGCGGCAAGGCACCTGACGGTCAGGACTGTCAGTGGCGGCCCGTATCCTCAGTGACCATGCTCGAAGACCGTACGACCGCAGCGCCCTCCCCCCATGCGTGGCCGACCGCGTATCCCCAGGGATACGCGGTCGTTGACGTGGAGACCACGGGCCTGGCCCGGGACGACCGGATAATCTCCGCGGCCGTCTACCGGCTGGACGCGCGCGGCGAGGTCGAGGACCACTGGTACACCCTGGTCAACCCGGAGCGGGACCCGGGCCCGGTCTGGATCCATGGCCTGACGAGCGACGTGCTCGAAGCGGCACCCCTCTTCACCGACATCGTCGAGGAGTTCTCGAACCGGCTCGACGGCCGGGTGCTCGTCGCACACAACGCCGTCTTCGACTGGCAGATGATCGCGCGGGAGTACGCGCGCGCGGAGCACGAGGCCCCGGTACGGCAGCGGCTGTGCACCATCGCGCTGTCCAAGGAGCTGAGCCTGCCGCTGCCCAACCACAAGCTGGAGTCGCTGGCCGCGCACTTCGGCGTCGTACAGCAGCGCGCGCACCACGCGCTGGACGACGCGCGTGTGCTGGCGGAGGCGTTCCGGCCGAGCCTGCGGGCCGCGGCGGCGGGCAGTGTGCGGCTGCCGCTGCAGGAGTGCCGGCCGCTGACCGAGTGGCGGGACACCGCCACGCCCCGGATCGGACAGCAGGCGGGCGGAAGCGGCGGTTACAGCAGCTACCGGCCGACCAGTTGGCGCCCGTCCCGGAAGAGGCCCGCCTGCCCCTATCCCAACCCGGGACGCTACGAGGACGGCAAAAGGCTCAAACAGGGCATGCGGGTGGCCTTCTCCGGGGACACGTCGGTCGAGCGCGACCTGCTGGAGGACCGCGCGATCGAGGCCGGGCTGCATGTGTCGACGAGCCTGTCCCGGGTGACCAGCCTGCTCGTCACGAACGACCCGGACGCGAGCACCTCGAAGGTGGTCAAGGCCCGGCAGTACGGCACGCCGGTGGTGGACGAGGCCGCGTTCGGGCAGCTCCTCAGGGACGTGGAGCCGGCCTCGGAGCAGTGACCGTACGGACGGGTGATTGCCGCGCGACTCGCCCCGAGCCCCCTCGCCCGGACCGCGGTGACGGCTCACCCTGTGGCGCATGGCGACATGTGAAGTTTGCGGAAACGACTACGGCATGAGCTTCGAGGTGCACGCGCAGGGCGCGGTGCACGTCTTCGACTGCTTCTCCTGCGCGATCCACCGTATGGCACCGGTCTGCGAGCACTGCCGCGTCCAGATCATCGGGCAGGGCGTCGAGGTCGAGGGCCACTGGTACTGCGGCGCCCACTGCGCCCGCGAGGAGGGGAAGGTGGGGATCGTCGACAAAGTGTGACCCCGGCCGGGCCCGGACCGGCACCCGCCTGGACCGGCACCGGACCGGCACCCGCCTGAAGACACCCCACGACCGAGTTGTACGGTCGTGGGGTGTACCGCTTCCTGTTGTCCCGGCAGTGGGTGATCCTCACGCTGGTCGCCCTGCTCCTCATCCCCACGATGATCAGGCTGGGCATCTGGCAGATGCACCGCTACGAGGAGCGCTCCGCCCGCAACCAGCTGGTCGACGACGCGCTGGGCGCCAAGGCGCTCCCCGTGGAGGAGCTGACGTCCCCGGGGCACACCGTCACCACGAAGGAGCGGTACCGCACCGTGACGGCCCAGGGCCGTTTCGACACCGACCGGGAAGTCGTGGTCAGGCGGCGCGTCAACGCCGACGAAGAGGTCGGCTTCCACGTCCTCACCCCCCTCGTGCTGACGGACGGCAAGGTCGTGCTGGTCAACCGTGGCTGGATCCCCGCCGACGGCCCCAGCCAGACGGCGTTCCCGAAGGTCCCCGCACCGCCGAGCGGCCGGGTCACCGTCACCGGGCGCCTGATGCCCGACGAGACGACCGAGGCGAGCGGCATCAAGAACCTCAAGGGCCTCCCCGACCGGCAGGTCATGCTGATCAACAGCGCGCAGGAGGCCCGGCGGCTCGACGCCCGGGTGCTCGGCGGCTACGTCGTGCAGACGACACCCGAGCCCAAGGGCGACACCCCGGAGCTGATCGGCAGGCCCGGCAACGAGAACGCCCCGCTGAACTACGCGTACGCCATCCAGTGGTGGCTGTTCGCGGCGGGCGTTCCCCTCGGCTGGTTCATCCTGGCCCGCCGTGAGGCCCGCGACCGGGCCGAGCCGGCCGCACCGGAGGAGTCGGAGACGACACCGGCCCCGGTGTAGCGCGAGGCGCCACCCGGCAGCACCAACGGCGAGTCCCTGTCACTTCCGGCGTCCGGTCGTCTGGTCCCGCCAGTAGCGGAAGGTGCGTTCCGGTGCGGGCAGCAGGTCCCACGGGTGGGCGGTCATATGGCGGCCGATGCGCCGGAAGACGAGGGCCGCCTCGTCCGGGCGGTGGGCGCGGGTCAGGGCGAAGGCGAGGACGTTGAGGTCGACGACGGCTTCGGCGTGGGGTGTGGCGGCGGCGTGGAACCAGCGGGACAGGGCCGTGTCGATCTCCTGCACCGCCCTGGGTTCGCTCCAGTGGGCGTTCTCACCGAGCCCGTCGAGCGCCGACTGCTCCGTGTGCTCCGACCGCGCCTGGCGGTGGGCGGTGAGTTCCACCCGGGCCGTCACCGGCAGCAGGGCGACCGGGGAGCCGTGCGGTGCCTGGAACGCGGCCTGCCAGGCGAAGTCCATCATGTCGGGGACGGTGCCCTGGCCGCGCGGGGACAGGTACCGCAGCATCAGGTGGTAGGCCGTCCGATGCCAGGGCGCACGGGTCACGGCCTGGGTCCACACCGGCACCGCGTCCTGCACCGGCATCGCACAGGAGTGCATCAGGGTCAGCAGCGCCAGCCAGGGCGTCGGGTCCTCCGGGCAGGCCGCGGCGGCGTCCAGACACGTCCGCTCGGCCCGGCGGACCGCGGAGTGCCCCTCGGCGGAGGCGCGGCCCGACTGGACGAAGGCCCGCAGGAGCAGGGCGTCACCGTCGTCGGGCCGGTCCGCGGTCCATCGCTCGGAGACCGCGGCCGGCAGCCCCCGGGCGAGGACGGAGACACGGTGGGCACGGCGGTCCCAGTCACGGCCGGTGGCGTGCAGCAGTTCGGCCACGGGTTCCCATGCGGGGCTTGAACGGCCTGCCCCGAGGCCGTGGAGTTGTTGCGTGGGCCGGAGTTCGCGCAGGGTCCGGTGCAGGAGGTCGTCGTCCAGTTCGGGGCGGATGAGTAAGGAGGATCGGCGTCTCAGCATCTGGGTCCAGGTGTTGCCGTGTGGGGGTTCTGCTTTCGGGGGCGGGTCCGGGTTGTTCGTGGTTGCTCGCGCAGTTCCCCGCGCCCCTGGGTAGGTGCAGTGCACGTACCCAGGGGCGTGCCGTGTCAGCAGCAGCGGCTCTGCGGGTGCTCCTCCCGGCGCAGGGTTCGCAGCACCTCGTACTCCCGCCGGGTCGGGAGCGGGGCGTGCGGGTGGTGGCGTCGGTGGCGCTCGCAGTAGCGGTCGTACTCCGCCTCGCCGGTCATCTCGCGCGCGTACCAGCGCACCGCGTCCAGCACCTTCCTGACGGTCCTCACCGGCGCGCCCCCACCAGCGGCTCACCGGACTGTTCGGGCACGTCGATACGGGACTCGACGTACGGCGCCTCGGTCGTCGCCGGCGGATGCGGCGCGCGGACGGCGCGGACGCACACCACCGCGCAGTTGACCAGGACCGTGAGGACCAGCAGGAGGAAGACGGCCATGAGCACTCCGTCGACCGTGTTGTTGAGGACGATGGTGTGCATGTCGTCCATGTCGGTGGCGCCCGGCAGCAGCTGACCGTCCTCGATGGCCTGCGCGTACTTGTCCCGCAGGGCGAAGAAGCCGATCGCCGGGTTGTCGGAGAAGATCTTCTGCCAGCCGGCGGTGAAGGTGACGGCCACGTCCCAGGCGAGTGGGATTCCGGTGACCCAGGCCCAGCGCAGCTTGCCGGACTTGATGAGCACGGTGGTGGTGACGGCCAGGGCCACCGCGGCGAGCAGCTGGTTGGCGATGCCGAACAGCGGGAAGAGCTGCTTGATGCCGCCGAGCGGGTCGGTGACACCGGCGTAGAGGAAGTAGCCCCAGGCGCCGACGACCAGGGCGCTGGTGATCCAGATGCCGGGCTTCCAGGTGACCCGGCCGATCGGCTTCCAGACGTTGCCGAGCATGTCCTGGAGCATGAAGCGGCCGACGCGGGTGCCGGCATCCACCGTGGTGAGGATGAACAGCGCCTCGAACATGATCGCGAAGTGGTACCAGAAGGCCTTCATCCCGGCACCGCCGATCACCCCGGCGAAGATCTCCGACATGCCCACGGCGAGGGTGGGCGCGCCACCGGAGCGGCCGACCAGTGTCTCCTCCTCGACCGCCCTGGCCGCGTCCGTCAGCTGGTCCGGGGTGATGGTGAAGCCGAGGTTCCGGACCGCCTCGGCCGCGCTGTCCACGGTCGGGCCGAGCAGCGCGGCCGGGGAGTTCATGGCGTAGAACAGGCCGGGTTCGAGCACACAGGCGGCGATCAGCGCCATGACGGCGACGAAGGACTCCGTGAGCATGGAGCCGTAGCCGATCAGCCGGACCTGGGACTCCTTCTCGATCAGCTTCGGTGTGGTGCCGGAGGAGACCAGGGCGTGGAAGCCGGACAGGGCGCCGCAGGCGATGGTGATGAAGAGGAAGGGGAAGAGGGAACCGGCGAACACCGGTCCGGCGCCGGTCGACGCGAACTCCGTCACCGGCTCGGTCCTCAGGTTCGGGGCGGCGATCAGCACACCGACGGCCATCAGGGCGATGGTGCCGACCTTCATGAAGGTGGAGAGGTAGTCGCGGGGTGCCAGCAGCATCCACACCGGGAGTACGGAGGCGACGAAGCCGTAGCCGACCAGGCAGAAGACGAGGGTCTCGGGGCTCCAGACGAAGTGCTCGGCGAGCGCGGAGTCCTGGATCCAGCCGCCGCCGAGGATGGCGAGCAGCAGCAGGGCCACGCCGATGAAGCTGGTCTCCACGACCCGGCCGGGCCGCAGATAGCGCAGGTAGAAGCCCATGAGGAGGGCGATGGGGATGGTCATGGAGACCGAGAAGGTGCCCCACGCGGACTCCGCCAGCGCGTTGACGACGACCATCGCGAGGACCGCGAGCAGGATGATCATGATGGCGAAGACACCGATCAGCGCGGCGGCGCCGCCGACCTTGCCGATCTCGTCCCGGGCCATCTGGCCGAGGCTCTTGCCGTCCCGGCGCATGGAGAGGAACAGGACGATCATGTCCTGCACCGCACCGGCGAAGATCACGCCCGCGATGATCCAGATGGTGCCCGGCAGATAGCCCATCTGTGCGGCCAGGACCGGGCCGACGAGCGGGCCGGCGCCGGCGATCGCCGCGAAGTGGTGGCCGAACAGCACCCGCTTGTCGGTGGGGTGGTAGTCGACGCCGTCCTCAAGCCGTTCGGCGGGGGTGGCGCGGGTGTCGTCGACCTGGAGGACCTTGCGGGCGATGAACCGGGAGTAGAAGCGGTAGGCGATCGCGTACGAGCCGAGGGCCGCCACGACCAGCCAGACGGCGGAGATCTCCTCGCCCCGGGACAGGGCGAGCACGGTCCAGCCGAGGGCGCCGGCGAGGGCGACGGCGCTCCAGATCGCCACCGACTTCGGCGACATTCGTGATTTTTCCGGCACTCTGCGACCGGATTCGGGCACGGCTGAGGTGGGCATGGCGGCTCCTGACCTGAACAAGGGGGTGCAGCGGAGAAAGCAGAGGTACGAATCAGCGATGTCGGTCCGTCAGCGCATACGCCGCGAGCAGGCAGAGGCCGCACCCCGGTACCCAGACGAGTTGGTACCAGTAGAAGAACGGCGTGCCGGCCAGTTTCGGTTCAGCACCGGCGTACCAGGGGACCCACAGCAGTCCTGCCGCGGGCGCGAGAAGCAGTACGGCGATCGCGACGCGCCGTAGCCGGTGATGACCGGTCCGTGCCATGGCCCGCGCTCCTCTCCCTCTCGCTGTCGGTCTGTGCAAGAGTTGCCCACCCCCGGAGACCGGTTGACAGCGAATTTCGGGGAAATTTCCCGCCGGTTCCCTGTCCTCCGTCCGGGCAGCTCGCGCAACTAACGCGCAAGGGCAGGCACACCAAGGACGGTGACCCATGGCCGACGGCGCCATGACCGCGACGTTTCTCGCCGTGATCGGCGGGGCGTCGCTGCTCGCCGTCACGGCGCGGCGGTTGCACCCCAGCGACCGGCTCCCGGCGCTGGAGGGCTGGGCGCTGGCCGACCGCAGTCTCGGCCCGGTGTGGACGTGGCTGCTGCTGGGCGGCACGATCTTCACCGCGTACACCTTCGCCGCCGTGCCGGGCCTGGCGTACGGCAATGGCGCGCCCGCCTTCTTCGCGGTGCCGTACACGGTGATCGTCTGCCCGTTGGCCTTCGTGCTGCTGACCCGGCTGTGGACCGTGGCCCGTCGGCACGGCTATGTCACGGCGGCCGACTTCGTGCGCGGCCGGTACGGCTCGCCGCCACTGGCCCTGGTGGTCGCGCTGACCGGGATCCTCGCGACGATGCCGTATCTCGCGCTGCAACTGCTCGGGATACGGGCGGTCCTGACGGCCGGCGGTCTGTATCCGCGGGGTGCGGCCGGTGATCTGGCGATGGTGGCGCTGTTCGCGGGGCTGGCCGTCGCCACCTACCGGCACGGGCTGCGTGCCCCCACCGTGATCTCGGCGCTCAAGGCGGTGGCCGTCTTCGTGTCGCTGACCGCGGTGACCTGGCTGGTCCTGGACCGGGTCGGCGGCCCGGGTGCCGTCTTCGACGGTGCGGCCGAGCGCCTCGGCGGCCCGGCGCTGCTCCTCACCCCCGAGCAGCAGCCCGCCTACGCCACCCTCGCCCTCGGCTCCGCGCTCGCCCTGCTGATGTACCCGCATGTGCTGACCGCCGGTTTCGCCGCCGACGGCCCCCGCACCCTGCGCAAGGCGGCCGTGGCGCTGCCCGCCTGGACCGGGCTGCTCGCCCTGTTCGGCTTCCTCGGCATCGCGGCGCTCGCGACGGGCGTGCGCGCTCCGGCGGGCGGCGCCGAGGCGGCCGTACCGATGCTGGTGGACCGGCTGATGCCGGCGCCGCTGGCCGGGCTGGTGTTCGGGGCGATCACCGTGGGGGCGCTGGTCCCGGCGGCGGTCATGTCGATCGCGGCGGCCACCAGCTTCGTACGCAATGTGTATGTCGAGTACGTCCATCCGACGGCCACGCCCAAGCGGCAGGTGCGCATCGCCAAGGCGGTGTCGCTGACCGCGAAGGTCGGCGCGGTGGCGTTCGTGTTCGGGCTGCGCGACCAGGACGCCATCAATCTCCAGCTGCTCGGCGGGGTCTGGATCCTGCAGATCTTCCCGGCGGTCGCGGTGGGGCTGTTCACCGGGCGGCTGCATCCGCGGGCGCTGCTCGCCGGGTGGGTCGTGGGCATGGTCGCCGGGACCTGGATGGTCGTGCGGGAGGGCTTCTCGTCGATCGTGGCGCTCGGCTCCGGACCGGAGGTCTACGCCGGGCTCGCCGCCCTGCTGCTCAACCTGGTGGTCGCCGTGGCCGGAACCGCGGTACTCGAACGTCTGGGCGTCCCGCGCGGCGCCGATCTGACCGACCTGCCGTCGCGCCTGAGCGTCAGGCGGCGCCCCGAGACGGGAGCGAACAACCCGTGAGACAGCATCTGAGACCCGAGGGCGGCGGCCCACCCGTACCGGCCGTGCCGCTCGCCCCCGCGGTGAGCGACCCCGCGGACCTGGAGCGCGAGGCCGGTCTGGCCCGCCTGTTCGAGCTGAACTACGCGTCGATGCTGCGCCTCGCCGTCCTGCTGGGCGCCGACGACCCGGAGAACGTCGTGGCGGAGGCCTACTACCAGATCTACCGGAAGTGGCGGCGCCTGAGGGACACCGAGGCGGCGGAGGCGTATCTGCGTTCCACGGTGTGCAATCTGACGCGGATGCGGATACGGCATCTCCAAGTGGCCCGCAAGCATGTGGAGAAGCCGGCCGACGAGCTCGTCGCCTCCGCCGAGAGCGCCGCGCTGCTGCGGGACGACCAGCGTGTCCTGATCGACGCGCTGCAGCAGCTGCCGGCCCGCCAGCGCGAGGCGCTGGTGCTGCGTCACTGGCTGGGGCTGAAGGAGAGCGAGATCGCCTCGGCGATGGGGATCTCCTGTGGTTCCGTCAAGACCCATACGGCGCGCGGTCTCGCCGCCCTGACCCAGGCGATGGAGGCCCGGCGATGACGCATCGAGATGCGACCGGGGCGCGTGGCACCGGTCCGGACCCCACCGAGCGGGAGCTGCGCGAGGCGCTGGCCGCGCTCGCCGACGGGGTGCGGACCCCGCCCGACGCCTATCGCACGGCGCGCGGCGAGTGGCTGCGCCGGGAACGCCGGCGCCGGCTCGTGCTCGCCGTCCTCATCGCGGTCGTGTTCGCGCTGGCCACCCTGATCGGCCTGTGGGTCCTCAACCAGGCCCCGGCGGACCCCGGCGTCATCTTCTCCGGCACCGGATCGACCGCCGCCCTGCCGCTCCCCCGGCCCCTTCCCTGACACATCACTCCCTCGGCCCTCACCCTGATTGGCCCACCGGCCCTCGGGGAACCCGCACTTGCGTGCACCCCCGCATCGAGGACTACGCCCTCATCGGCGACGAGCAGACGGCCGCCCTGATCAGCAGGGACGGCTCCGTCGACTGGCTGTGCCTGCCCCGCTTCGACTCGGGCGCCTGCTTCGCCAAGCTCCTCGGCGACAAGGACAACGGCCACTGGCGCATCGCCCCCAAGCACACCAAGGGCCCCTGTACCCGGCGCGCCTACCGCCCGGACACCCTGGTGCTGGACACCGAGTGGGAGACCGCCGACGGCACGATCCGCGTCACCGACCTGATGCCCCAACGCGACCACGCCCCCGACCTGGTACGTGTCGTGGAGGGCCTGCACGGCCGCGTCACGGTGCGCAGCACCCTGCGGATCCGCTTCGACTACGGCTCGATCGTGCCCTGGGTGCGCGAGTCCCACGGCCACCGGGTGGCGGTCGCCGGCCCGGACTCGGTCTGGCTGCGCAGCGAACCCGAAGTGCACACCTGGGGCGAGGACTTCGGCACCCACTCCGAGTTCACGGTCGAGAAGGGGGAGAAGGTCGCGTTCGTCCTCACCTGGCACCCCTCGCACCAGCCGCGCCCGCCGCTCGTCGACCCGCACAAGGCGTTGCGCGCCAGCGTCCGCGACTGGCAGAAGTGGGCTGGCCGCTGCCACTACAAGGGCCCGTACCGGGACGCCGTCATCCGCTCCCTGATCACCCTCAAGGCCCTCACCTACCGGCCGACCGGCGGCATCGTCGCCGCCCCCACCACGTCCCTGCCCGAGGAGCTGGGCGGCGTGCGCAACTGGGACTACCGCTACTGCTGGCTGCGCGACTCCACCCTCCTGCTGAACGTGGGCCTGTCGGCGGGCTACCGGGAGGAGGCGAAGGCCTGGCGCGACTGGCTGGTGCGCGCGGTCGCGGGTGACCCGGCCGACCTGCAGATCATGTACGGCCTGGCGGGCGAGCGGCGGCTG
Source organism: Streptomyces sp. NPDC059010 (assembly GCF_042740355.1). Taxonomy (NCBI): domain Bacteria; kingdom Bacillati; phylum Actinomycetota; class Actinomycetes; order Kitasatosporales; family Streptomycetaceae; genus Streptomyces; species Streptomyces sp. NPDC059010. Next base: position 257,873 of record NZ_JBHYJA010000004.1, on the reverse strand, counting down.
CCCGAGTTCGAGGTGCCGTGGCTGTCCGGCTTCGCCGGCTCCGCGCCCGTACGCATCGGCAACGAGGCGGTGAAACAGCTTCAGCTGGACGTGTACGGCGAGGTCATGGACACCCTGGCGCTGGCCCGGCACGCGGGCCTGCCCATCAAGCCGCACATGTGGGCGATCCAGTCCTCCCTGATCGAGTGGCTGCGCACGGAGTGGCGGCAGCCCGACGAGGGGCTGTGGGAAGTACGCGGCGGCCGTCGGCACTTCGTGCACTCGAAGGTGATGGTGTGGGTGGCCGCGGACCGCGCGGTGCGCACCCTGGAACTGAACCCGAAGCTGGAGGGCGACCTCGACGGCTGGCGGGAGTTCCGCGACGAGGTGCACCGCGAGGTGTGCGAGAAGGGCTACGACGCCGAGCGCGGCACCTTCACCCAGTCCTACGGCTCCCGGGAACTCGACGCCGCACTGCTGCTGATCCCGCGCGTGGGCTTTCTGCCGCCCGACGATCCGCGTGTCATCGGCACCATCGACGCGATCCGCGCCGAGCTCAGCCACGACGGCTTCCTGCGCCGCTACAGCCTGGACGGCACGACCGTCGACGGGCTGCCGGGCGGCGAGGGCACGTTCCTGGCCTGCTCGTTCTGGCTCGCGGAGGCCCTGCACATGACGGGCCGTACCCAGGAGGCGCACGACCTGTTCGACCGGCTGGTGGGCCTCGCCAATGACGTGGGCCTGCTGTCCGAGGAGTACGACCCCGTCGCCGGCCGCCAGCTCGGCAACTTCCCGCAGGCCTTCAGTCACATCGGTCTGGTGCACACCGCCCTCGCCCTGTTCGGGGCGGACGGGGCAGGATAGGGGCCATGGATCTTGGACTGAAGGACCGGGTGTACGTCGTCACGGGGGCCACCCGCGGACTGGGCAACGCTGCGGCGCGTGAGCTCGTGGCCGACGGGGCGAAGGTCGTCCTGACCGGGCGGGACGAGGAGCGGACCCGCGCGGCCGCCGCCGAGCTGGGCGCGAACGCCGTCGGGGTGGCCGTCGACAACGCCGATCCGGAGGCGGCGGCCCGGCTGATCGCCGCCGCACGTGAGCACTTCGGTGGGTTCGACGGAATTCTCGTCAGTGTGGGCGGGCCGCCGGCGGGTTTTGCCGCCGACAACACGGACGAGCAGTGGCAGGCCGCGTTCGAGTCGGTGTTCCTGGGAGCGGTACGGCTCGCGCGGGCGGCTGCGGCGGCGCTCGAAGCCGGTGGGGTCATCGGCTTCGTGCTGTCCGGTTCGGTTCACGAGCCGATCCCCGGGCTGACGATTTCCAATGGACTGCGCCCCGGGCTCGCCGGATTCGCCAAGTCCCTCTCCGATGAGCTGGGGCCGCGGGGAATTCGGGTCGTGGGGCTGCTGCCCGCCCGTATCGACACGGACCGGGTGCGGGAGCTGGACGGCATGTCCGCCGACCCCGAGGCGACCCGGGCGGCGAATGAATCCCGTATTCCGCTCCGGCGGTACGGCGCTCCGGAGGAGTTCGGACGTGCGGCGGCATTTCTCCTGTCGCCGGCCGCTTCCTATCTGACGGGAATCATGCTGCCCGTCGACGGCGGAATGCGGCACGGGTTCTGAAAGGCCGCTCGACGCACGGTCAACTCACCCTTTCCGCACGGTGTTTGACACCCTTCATGCGGACCTCGGTCGGCAATTGAGCCAGGCCCGCCGAATTACGGGCGTGCGCCAGTGCCTCGGCGGTGAGGTCGTTCAGGGCCGTCCCGGGATCCACGTGCGGCTCCAGCAGGAGCCGTACCCGGGCCTCGGGCGTGCTGCGGCGACCCGTCAGATGGACGTGGGCGCGCTGGACGCCCTCCAGCCCCGTCGCCTCGCTCGCCAGTACGCCTTCCAGGGCCCGGCCCCGCAGCAGCGCGCCCTCGCCGTCGCCCGTGTCGACCAGGACCTCGGCGAGCCGGCGCCGGCGCAGGTTGGCGGTGATCCACCACAGGGCGAGCAGGACCAGGACGGCCAGCACGGCCAGCACCGTCGGCCACCACCAGCCGTCGCTCCGCCAGCGGGTCCGCTCGGCGTCGCTGAGCAGTACGTCGTGCCGGCTGTCGTGGATCCACCAGGACGGGGGTTCCAGCCCGAGTCCGACGGCCAGTACGGAACCGCCGATCACGAGCAGCACCAGTCCGACGATCCCGATCAGCACCCGGTTCATCACCCTGAGCACGGCCCTCACCCCTTCCGTCCCGGCCGTCGTACATGCACCGACAGCGCGGGCGGGCGGGACAGGCCCAGGCCCCTGATCGCGTCGGCGAGCGTGGTGTCCAGGTCCGCGCGGACGTCGTCCAGCGCGCGGAAGTGGGCGACCGCGCGGACGTCGGCCCGGCGGCGGCTCATCCGGACCCGTACCGACTGGACGCCGGAGACCTCCATGGCCCGGTCGCGCAGGACGAGGGCGGCCAGGTCGCGGTGGAGGCCGGCGCGGACGTCGGCGTGGGTGCGCCGCATCGGCAGCACGGACCGCAGGCCCGGTGTGGTGGCCAGGACGAGCAGCCAGAGTCCGAGGACGGCGGCGACGCCCGCGCCGACGAGCACCCAGGTGTCGTCGAGGGGACGTTCAGCGAGCTGTCCGGCCAGTTCCCGGCGCCAGCGCATGGCGGGCCGGTCGGCGCGCACGGAGGCGATGTCGTACAGGAAGAAACCGGCGACGAGGAAGAGCAGGAGTGCTGTGATCGCGGCCGGGATCCGGCGCGCCGACCAGAAGCGGCCGTCACCGCCGTCCTCGCCGTCGGCCGCGGGCGGGGGCCGGTAGTCCGCCGCCGACGCCGACTGGTCCAGCGGGTCGGGTCCGGTGTCCTTCTCGATGACCGGCAGTTGTCGTGTGGTGCCCTCGGAGCCCTGGGACTCGCTCATCGCGTCCTCCCCTGTGCCGTGCCCTGCACGGGCGCCGGGTGCAGCCGCTCCACGTGCACGACGACCTCCGGAACCTCCATGCCCACCAACGCGCCTACCCGCTCGGCGACATGCCGACGCACCGCCGCGCACCGGGCGCCGATGTCGGTGGGGTACTCCAGCTCGACATGGACCCGGACCCGGGCGGTCTCATGGGCGACGACGACATTGGCGTACGGCCGGGCGGCGTCCCTGACCGGCCTGCCCACCGCCTCGCCCGCGGCCTGGGAGGCGATCTTCACGACGACCCGGTCGGCGATGCGCGTCGCCCCGCGCTCACCGGGCGGCACCGCGGCCGGCGGCTTGCGGAGTTCCACGGCCCCGCCGCTCACCGAGGTCACCGCCGTTCGCGCCGGCCGTCACGCGGGCGGAAGAAGTCGCCGAGCTCGTAGTCCCCTTCCAGGAACCGCCCGACGGCGAACCCGGCGGCGCCCAGCGCCGCCACCAGCAGGAAGGCGCCGAACCCGCCGAAGTACCCGGCGAAGCCCAGCGCCATGCCGGCGATCATGCCGACGACGGCCATGCTCATGGTGCCCTCCGATCGGTTGTCGGTACCGCCTTGTGCCGCACGGATCCGGATGTCACTGGATCCGCGGCTCCGATTCCTCTTCCTCTTCGTCGGGCAGCTTCACATCACTCACCGCGATGTTGACCTCGACGACTTCGAGGCCGGTCATCCGCTCCACGGCGGCGATCACGTTCTCCCGCACGGCCCGTGCCACGTCGGTGATCGACACGCCGTAGTCGACGACGATCTCCAGATCGAGTGCGGTCTGCACCTCGCCGACCTCGGCCTTGACCCCGCGGGTCACGGACTTCGAGGTGCCGGGTACCCGTTCCTTCACCGCCCCGAAGGTGCGGCTGATCCCGCTGCCCATCGTGTGCACACCGACCACGTCACGCGCCGCCAGTCCGGCGATCTTCTCCACGACACCGTCGGCGATGGTGGTCCGCCCGCGGGTCGACGGGTCCCCACCGCCACGCTTGGTGGCCTTGCGAGTCGGCGCCGTGGTCGACGACGCCGCTTCCTCAGGGTGCTGCGTCCGGTTCTGGTCCATCTCGGTCATCGCCGTATGTCCCTCTCGGTTTGTCGTCCCCTTCGACCACGGTATGCGCGGTTACGCCCCCGCGCGCCGGGGATGCGGCAGGCTGGAGGAATGACGACGACGGACCGGTGGACGCGGGCGGTGCGGCATCAGGTGGGGCTCGGCAGACTGCTGCCTCTGGGCGGCGCGCGTGACGGCGCGTGGATCTCCGAGGCCGCCGCGGAGGCGGTGCTGCGGCGCGCGGCCATGGACCTGCGCGGCGTACGCCTGGACGTGCTCCGGATCGGGCTCGCCGACCCCGAGGACGTGCACGAACCCGCCGTACCGCCCCCGCCGAGCGCCCTGCCGCCGGGCCCGCTGCGTGTGACGGCGGACTTCGCGGCGACGGCGACCGAGCCCCTGCCGAGCACGGCGGAACGGCTGCGCGGACTGCTGGCCACCACATCGACGGACCGCCTCGGTCTGACGGTGACCGAGGTGGACCTACGTGTGACGGCCCTGCTGGACGAGGACGCCGAACCCGATTCCGTACGGCAGCCGGAGCCGGCGCGCGCCGCGAAGCCGGGCGACCCGGACGAGGAGCGCGCCGCGGCCGCCGCCCTGGCGGTCCCGGGCGTCATCCAACTGACGGGCGCCCTGGGCGGGTTGGGGCATGCGGTGCGCATCGAACGACGGCAGGGCGAGGCCGCCCTGCCGCACCGGCACGCGCGCGTGGAGATCGCGGTGAGCGCCGACCGCCGGGCCGTGGACGTGGCCCGGGAGGTCCGCGAGGGGGTGCGCGAGGCACTGGCGGATCATCCGACGGTGGCGGTGCTGGTGACGGCCGTCAGCTGATCTGCGCATGGTTCAGCGGCTCGTCCGGCTCACTCGCCGAGACCGGCCAGGTCCCGCAGCCGTCGCGCCTGCGCGGCCCGCTCGGCGCCGCGCTGCTCGTCGTATGTGCGATCCACGGCACCACGAATCAGCGCCTTGGTCTCGATCACGGCATCCCGAGGCGCGGCCGCGATGGCACCCGCCAGATCCCGTACGGCGTCGTCGAGCTGGTCGGCGGGCACCGCGAGGTTGGCGAGCCCGCTGCTCACGGCCTCCTCGGCCAGCACGAACCGCCCGGTGACACAGATCTCCAGCGCACGGCCGTATCCGACCAGCCCGACCAGCGGATGGGTACCCGTCAGGTCCGGCACCAGCCCGAGGCTGGTCTCACGCATGGCGAACTGCACGTCGTCGGCGACGACGCGCACGTCACAGGCGAGCGCGAGCTGGAAACCCGCCCCGATGGCATGGCCCTGCACGGCGGCGATGGACACGATGTCGTTGCGCCGCCACCAGGTGAAGCCCTCCTGGAACTCGGCGATGGCAGCGTCGAGTTCGCCGTCGCTGCTGCGCGCGAGATCGATGAAGGAGGGTTCGCCCTCGATCCCGTCCGGCGTGAACATCTGCCGGTCGAGCCCGGCGGAGAAGGACTGGCCCTCACCGCGCAGCACGACCACGCGCACACTGCCCGGCAGCGAACGTCCGGCCTCGCCGAGCGTCCGCCACATGGCGGGGCTCTGCGCATTGCGCTTGGCCGGGTTGGTCAGCGTCACCGTGGCGATCGCGCCGTCGACGGTGAGCCGTACGCCGTTCTTGTCGAGCAGGGGAGCGAGTTCCTGGTCGGGCGAAGCCATGGGGTGCCTCCGATGCGTGCCGTCATCATGGGATGCCCGGAGGGCACCCCTTAAGTGACTGCACAGTAACCACCCGGTCAGTCAGCCGACCGACCGGGTGGCCACCATCGAAGCCGATGGGCCGCCCGGGCTCAGGACGATGCGGCCTTCTTGCCCCGCGTCGCCCCGCCACGCCCACGAAGCGTGACGCCCGATTCGCTGAGCATCCGGTGTACGAAGCCATACGAGCGACCGGTTTCCTCGGCCAGCGCCCGAATGCTCGCACCGGAGTCGTACTTCTTCTTCAGGTCTGCCGCGAGCTTGTCGCGCGCGGCGCCGGTTACCCGGCTGCCCTTCTTCAGAGTCTCGGCCACCCGTGCCTCCTCATGGGAAGTGCGCTCTGGTCTCCTCATGATCACCCCTCCGGGCCTTCATGGCCACCCATTCGGCAAGGTCCGTGAGACATGGTTTTGACGACAGGAGCACATCCCCACATGTGGAATCTGTAATTCCGCTGAGTGGCGTCCGTACGGCCGAACGGGTTCTTTCGCGAAGTGCCAGGTCAGGGACGCGGGACGGCCGAGCCCTTGTCGATAAAGGACTCGGCCGTGAAATTGATGTAGTACACACCTCGGTACGAGGAGATCTCACACAGATGATGGATCACCGATGGGCCGAATGATCCATACGCCGGTGATCACGTATTCGATCAAGCGAGGGCGACGAGATCCGCGTAGTCGGCGCCCCACAGGTCCTCGACCCCGTCCGGAAGCAGAATGATCCGCTCCGGCTGGAGCGCCTCGACGGCGCCCTCGTCGTGGGTGACGAGGACGACGGCGCCCTTGTAGGTGCGCAGGGCGCCGAGGATCTCCTCGCGGCTGGCCGGGTCGAGGTTGTTGGTGGGCTCGTCGAGCAGCAGGACGTTCGCCGACGACACGACGAGCGTGGCGAGGGCGAGACGGGTCTTCTCGCCGCCGGAGAGGACTCCGGCGGGCTTGTCGACGTCGTCGCCGGAGAACAGGAACGAGCCGAGCACCTTGCGGACCTCGACGAGGTCCATGTCGGGGGCGGCGGAGCGCATGTTCTCCAGGACCGTGCGGTCCGGGTCGAGGGTCTCGTGCTCCTGGGCGTAGTAGCCGAGCTTGAGGCCGTGGCCCTCGATGACCTCGCCGGTGTCGGGCTTCTCGGCTCCGCCGAGGAGGCGGAGCAGGGTGGTCTTGCCGGCGCCGTTGAGGCCGAGGATGACGACCCTGGAGCCCTTGTCGATGGCCAGGTCGACGTCGGTGAAGATCTCCAGGGAGCCGTACGACTTCGACAGGCCCTCGGCGGTGAGCGGGGTCTTGCCGCAGGGCGCGGGCTCCGGGAAGCGGAGCTTGGCGACCTTGTCGGAGACGCGGACCGCGTCGAGGCCTGCGAGCAGCCGGTCGGCGCGCTTGGCCATGTTCTGCGCGGCGACGGTCTTGGTGGCCTTGGCGCGCATCTTGTCGGCCTGCGAGTGCAGGGCGGCGGCCTTCTTCTCGGCGTTCTGCCGCTCGCGCTTGCGGCGCTTCTCGTCGGCCTCGCGCTGCTGCTGGTAGAGCTTCCAGCCCATGTTGTAGACGTCGATCTGGGCGCGGTTGGCGTCCAGGTAGAACACCTTGTTCACGACCGTCTCGACCAGGTCGACGTCGTGGGAGATCACGATGAAGCCGCCGCGGTAGGTCTTGAGGTAGTCGCGCAGCCAGACGATCGAGTCGGCGTCCAGGTGGTTGGTGGGCTCGTCGAGCAGCAGGGTGTCCGCGTCGGAGAACAGGATGCGGGCGAGCTCGATACGGCGGCGCTGACCGCCGGAGAGGGTGTGCAGCGGCTGGCCGAGCACCCGGTCGGGCAGGTTGAGCGCGGCGGCGATGGTGGCGGCCTCGGCCTCGGCGGCGTATCCGCCCTTGGTGAGGAACTCCGTCTCCTGGCGCTCGTACTGCTTGAGGGCCTTCTCGCGGGTGGCGCCCTGGCCGTTGGCGATGCGCTGTTCGTTCTCGCGCATCTTGCGGATCAGTACGTCCAGGCCGCGCGCGGACAGGACGCGGTCACGGGCGAGCACGTCGAGGTCGCCGGTGCGGGGGTCCTGCGGGAGGTAGCCGACCTCGCCGGAGCGGGTGATGTTGCCGCCGGCGGGGATGCCCTCGCCGGCGAGGCACTTGGTGAGGGTCGTCTTGCCGGCGCCGTTGCGGCCGACGAGGCCGATGCGGTCACCCTTGGCGACACGGAAGGTCGCGGATTCGATGAGGACGCGTGCACCGGCGCGCAGCTCGATACCGGAGGCGGAGATCACGGACAGACTCCAGGGCGGGGATGGGTGGCGGGATGGGCGGCTGAGGACGTTCCCGCCGTCTAATGCGCGAGGAGAATGGCCATGAGGCCAAGTCTAACGGGGCCGTGCAACCACTTTTTCTGGGATCGGGTGTTGGAACGGGGCCGACCGCCTTGTCGTCCAGGGCGATGAGCTGGGCGGTCCAGGCCGCGCGGGGGCAGGGCCGGGTGACGCGAAGTGCTTTGCCGTGATGTACGGCACGTTCGGACCGGAAGCCACAGCCCTCGCGCGCGGGCAGCACCCTCCGCCCCGGCCCGGCATCTCGTCTCGCGGGCCGTTGTCAGTGGCCGCTGCAAGACTGGGCGGCGGGTGGAATTCCCGGCCGGTGGCGGCGATCGATCACAGGCGATCGATCACAGGGATCACAAAGGAGTGATCGGCATGGCAGGCACGAGCGGTGCGCGTCCCAGCATCTACCCGACACTGCTGTACGCGGACGCGAAGGCGGCGGTCAAGCAGCTCACCGAGGCCTTCGGGTTCACGGAGCTGGCGGTGTACGAGAGCGAGGACGGCAAGGTGGCGCACGCCGAGCTGGCCCAGGGCAACGGCGCGGTGATGCTCGGCTCGAAAGGCACCGGCAGCGCCTTCGACAAGGTGATGGAGGACGCAGGCACGACCGGGGTGTACGTCGTCGTGGACGACGTCGACGGACACCACCGCCGGGCCGTGGAGCACGGCGCGGAGATCCTGATGCCCCCGACGGACCAGGACTACGGCTCGCGGGACTACATGGCCCGGGACATCGAGGGCAATGTGTGGAGCTTCGGCACCTACGCCCCCGAGATCAGGGGCTGAGCGCCGGTCCCGGTCAGCTCCCCCCGGTGTGCACCTGGAAGGCGGCGCGGCGTACGGCCTTCGCGAGGGCGGGGTCGGGGTGGGCGGCGGCGAGCGCGACCAGGACCTGCACGGTGCGGGGGTGACCGACGGCGCGCACCTCGTCGAGGAGCGCGGGGACGGTGGGCTGGAGCGCGGACGCCAGGTGTCGTACGAGCATCGGGGCCTCGCCGTGGTCGGCGACGGCGGCGGCGGTGTCGACCCACAGCCAGGTGGCCTCTTCGCGGGTGAGCACCTCGTGGGCGTCCTCGGGGTCGACACCGTCGTGCTCCGCGAGCCACAGCAGGGCGTACGGCCGCAGGGTCGGCTCGTCCAGGACGGCGCGTACGTCGGGCTCGGCGGGGGCGCCGACGACGCGCAGCGCCTCGAAGGCGAGGCCGCGCAGCAGGGCGTCATCGCCGCGGGCGGCGCCGAGGAGTTCGGTGACGGCGCTGCCGACGGGGCGGGCGGCGAGCCAGGCGCGGTACTCGTCGCGGGCGGCGTTGGGGCGCAGCTGGGCACAGCCGCGGAGCATGTCCTCGGCCGCCTGCTCGATGTTCCCGGCGGGGCTCTGGGCGGCGACGCAGATCTGCTCCAGCTTGACCCAGACCGCCCAGCTGCCGAGCGGGGTGAGCGTGGCCTGTCCGTCGCCGCAGGTGAGGGCGCCGACGGAGGCGAGGGCGTGCAGGGCCCAGTCGAGGAGCGGGGCGAGGGGGGTGTCCTCGGCGGCCGGCACGGCGTCGGCGACGGGCTCGGGCTGCGGCCCGTAGGCGATCTCGCAGCGCTCGGTGCGCAGCTCGGTGACGCGCTGCTCCAGCAGGTCCAGGAGCTGCTCGACGGGGACGGGCCCGGCGGACAGCTGGAGGAAGGAGAGCACCTGGGGCAGGGCCGAGACGACGTCGGCCACGGCGCCGTGCTGAAGGTCGTCGGGTTCCGGGTGGGCGAGCGACCAGGCGTCGAAGAGCGCGACCCAGCCGCGCAGCACCGCACTGTCGTCGCGGTCCCAGGCGCGCAGCCGCCAGCCGGGCCGGGCGGTGTCGCCGTGCACCTCGACGAGACCGGCGAGCCGGGCGGTGTCCCAGTCGGCGCGCACCTGAGCCACGGTCAGGCCCAGTTCGCTCGCCGCCCGTTCGGCGGTCGCGTCGGAGAGGGTGCCCTTGCCGTCGGCGCCGGCACCGTCGCGGCCGGGGCGCAGGGCCGCGTCGGCCCAGTGCGCGACGCGGGCCGCGGCGGCCAGACCGGAGCGAGCCATTCTGGCCAGCTCGGCCCGGGCCGGTGTGCCCTCCGGAGGGCGGGGTACGGGGCGGCGCGGGCGCCGCTGGTTCACGGCTCTGGGGGCGGCGGCCAGGGGTCGCGGGCGGACGAGTCGAAGCCTGGAGTCGCGCGGGATACGGGACGTCACGGGTGCAGTCTTCCGGTTGACGGTCCGAAAACCCAAACGGAATGTCACGAGGGGCGACGGGGATGGCCAACGCACGGGGTCCCGCGAGCGGTGAGGCACCTATAACAGGCCAGTGGTACGGGCTTAAACGGAACCTGTGGGACCGGTGCGGGAGAGGCGTGGAACCGAGGGGGCGAAAGGGCCGGGGGCGACGGCGCAACGGATAGCGGAGGCCGACGGGCGTCACATGAGCGGGGTCATGAAGCGACGCAGTGCCTCTTCGTACGCCTCGGGGTCGGCGTTCCACATGGCGGCGTGGGGGGCGTTCTTCACCGTGTTGAGGGCCACCAGGTTGGGGTGCGCCTCGGCCAGACGGCGGGAGAGGCTCCAGGGGGCGACCCTGTCGTCAGGGCCGTGGAAGATGAGCGTCGGCACCGTGAGGATGTCGGTGGCGCCGGTTGCGGTGCCGCGGTCGGTGTCCAGGCCGGTGCGGCCCTGGGCCGCGCGGACCGCGAGCGGCAGCAGCGCGCTCGGTGTGTGACGGGCCCGGGCGAGGGCGCGCAGGGTGGCCTCCCAGCTGAGCACCGGGGAGTCCAGGACGAGACCGGAGACCCGGTCACGCAGGCCCGAGTGCGCGGCGGCGCGCAGGGCCATCGTCGCGCCGGTGGACCAGCCGAGCAGGACGAGCTGCTCGGCGCCGTACCGCACGGCGTAGCGCATCGCCGCGTCCAGGTCGCGCCACTCGGTCTCGCCTAGGTGGTTCAGGCCGTCGGGTGGGCGGGGTGCGCCGAGGTCGCCGCGGTAGGAGAGGGCGAGCACCGGGAAGTGGCGTCGGTTGAGGAACTCCATGACGTTCAGGGCGTGTTCGCGGGTGGTGCCGAGGCCGTGCACCGCGATGACCCAGGTGTCCCGTGTGGCCGGCACGAACCAGGCGGGCAGGGCGCCGAGTTCGCCGGGGATGTCGATGTCGGCGTGGTCGAGTCCTAGGGCGGCGCTCGGGTTGCCGACGTACACGTTCGGGGTGAGCCAGACGCTGTCGCCGGGCTGGAGGGTGCCGTGGGTGACGCGCTCCAGGCGGCGTACGACGGTGTCGGCGGAGTGGTTCGCCGTGGTGAGGACAGGGCCGACGACCGCGTGTGATCCGTCACCGGAGAGGCCGTAGGTGCCGGGACGCAGGGACGCGAGGTCCCGGGTCAGGGCGATCTGGCCGGCGGCCGTGGCGTGCACGGTGAGCCGGGGTTCGGTGGGCAGGGGTTTTCCGGGCGCCGCCGACAACGCTGCGCCGCTGGCGAACCGCCCGGCGGCAACACTTGCGGCGCCGGCGGCCAGAGCCACGGTGACGGCGGCGGCCGTCGCTTTGACAGTGCGCACGACTCCAGTGTCCGGGCGGAGAGGGGGACCGGCCAGTGGGAGGACGACTTGGGGTGAGGAGCGGGGTGGGTGCGGAGCACTGGGGCGGCCACGGAGCGCTGGCGCTGCCGCCCCAGGCCCCGCTTCGGCCCCGAAAGGGCCTTGTCCTCAAACGCCGGACGGGCTGAGTGACGGCAACCGTCACCCCCGCTGCCCATACCCCCGCAACCGCTCCCCCGCCTCCCCCACCTGCCCCTCCGACAGCAGCGTCGGCGCAAGCCCCGGCACGGACGACGCCGTGAGCCACAGGCGGCACATCCACTCCAGCTGGGCTGTGCGGTCGTAGGCCTGGGCCAGGGTTGGGCCGTAGGCGATCGTGCCGTGGTTCTGGAGGAGGCAGGCGGTGCGGTCGGTGAGTGCCTGGAGCATGTTCTCGGCCAACTCCCGCGTGCCGTACGTCGCATACGGGGCAACCCGGACGGCCCCGCCGAGGGCGCCGGCCATGTAGTGGATCAGCGGCAGCTCGGGAACCAGCGTAGAGACGGCCGTCGCGTGCACCGCGTGGGTGTGGACCACGGCACCGGCGTCCGTGGCCCGGTACACGGCGAGATGCATCGGCAGTTCGCTGGTCGGCACCAGCGCCCCCAGCACCTGCCTGCCGTCGAGGTCGACCCCCGTCACGTCCTCCGGCGTCAGCCGGTCGTACGGCACTCCCGACGGCGTGACCAGCACGGTGTCGCCGACACGCACGGAGACGTTCCCGGACGTCCCGACGACCAGCCCGTCGGACACGGTCCGCCGAGCCGTCGCCACGAGCGCCTCCCACGCATCCGCCTCCTCGGGCCGCACGCCCCTGCCCCACGACTCCCCGAGATCCTCCACTTCCTGTGCCCCCTCCCGCGCATCCCGTACATCCCGAACGTCCCGCTCGTCCCGCCGCTCGTCAGCCATGCGGCGATCCTGCCAGCCACACCCGCCACACCCCCACCATGACCTCAAGTCCCGGACGGGCCGAGGCACTTTAGGGCGGAAGCCCGACATCCGGAAGGTCACATATCCGGATACATCACCCTCTCTTCACTCTTGGCCAGAGATCGACCGGCATTCAACGATCTTCCAGTAATCTCTGGGAGATTTGTCGTGCACGTCGCCATTCCGGGGGGAAATATGGCTCGTGATCGCAAACCGTCCCGTTACCGCTCCCACCTCATAGCGGCATCCGTGGCGGCACTCGCTCTAGGGGGAACCGCGCTCGCCGAGTTACCGGCGGCCGCGGCCGGCAAGCCCAAGGGCCACGACGTCTCTTCGCACCAGAAGAACGTCAACTGGCAGAGCTCGAAGGCGAAAGGCGCCAGGTTCGTCTACGTCAAGGCGACCGAGTCCCACACCTACCGCAACCCGCACTTCAAGCAGCAGTACAACGGCTCCCGCAACGCGGGCCTGATACGCGGCGCGTACCACTTCGCACTGCCGGACAAGTCGTCCGGCGCGACCCAGGCGCGGCACTTCGTGCGCAACGGCGGCGGCTGGACGTCGGACGGCTGGACCCTGCCGCCCGCGCTGGACATCGAGTACAACCCGTACAGCAAGCACAAGTGCTACGGACTGAGCAAGGCCAGGATGGTCAACTGGATCCAGTCCTTCAGCAACGAGGTGAAGCGGCTCACCGGCCGCCGCCCGGTGATCTACACGAACACGCACTGGTGGAACACCTGCACCGGCGCGAGCCGCGCCTTCGCCTCGAACCACGCACTGTGGGTGGCCCGCTACAACGCCTCGACCGCGGGATCACTGCCGGCCGGGTGGCAGTTCTGGACCTTCTGGCAGTACGACAACGGCGGCAGCCTGCCGGGTGATCAGAATCTCTTCAACGGCTCGATGGCCCAGCTGAGGAAGTTCGCCCGAGGCTACTGAACCTTGCGGCGCCCGGGTCGCGCGGTGGCCGGCGGAGCGGGGGTCCCCGATTCATAGGGGAAACCCTCCCTCCAGGACACCGCGTGGCCTGCCCCAGTTCACCTTCCGTTCATTCAGGTTACCTACGTTCGTCCGGCCAATGACCTCGAACGATTGCCTGGGTAAATGGAAAACTTCTCGCTGATCCTCGCGATTGTGGTGGTAACCGCACTCGCGTTCGATTTCACGAACGGTTTCCACGACACCGCCAACGCGATGGCCACCACCATCTCGACCGGTGCGCTCAAGCCCAAGGTCGCGGTGGCCATGTCCGCCGTGCTGAACCTTGTAGGCGCCTTTCTCTCCGTGGAGGTCGCCAACACGATCTCCAAGGGTCTCGTCGACGAGACCGGCATCCGTCCCGAGGTCATCTTCGCCGCGTTGGTCGGCGCGATCCTCTGGAACCTGCTGACCTGGCTGGTGGGCCTGCCCTCCAGCTCCTCGCACGCCCTGATGGGCGGCCTGATCGGCGCCACCGTCGCCTCGGCCGGCGTCGGCGCGGTGCACGGCGACGCGCTCATCACCAAGGTGCTGATCCCGGCGATCGCCGCCCCGCTGGTCGCGGGCATCGCCGCGCTGCTCGCCACGCGCCTGACGTACACCCTCGGCAAGAAGGCCGACGGCAAGGCCGCCGCCAAGGGCTACCGCGCCGGCCAGATAGCCTCCGCCGGCCTGGTCTCCCTCGCCCACGGCACCAATGACGCGCAGAAGACGATGGGCATCATCACCCTCGCCCTGGTCGCCGGCGGCGCCGTCGCCCCCGACTCCGACCCGCCCATGTGGGTCATCCTCTCCGCGGGTCTGGCCATCGCGCTCGGCACCTACCTCGGCGGCTGGCGCATCATCCGCACCATGGGCAAGGGCCTCACCGACCTTCAGCCGCAGCAGGGCTTCGCCGCCCAGACCAGCGCGGCCACCGTCATCCTGGCCTCCTCCCACCTCGGCTTCTCCCTCTCCACCACGCACTCCGTCTCCGGTTCGGTGATGGGCGCCGGCCTCGGCCGCAAGGGGGGCGTCGTCCGCTGGTCGACGGCCACCCGGATGTTCGTCGCCTGGGGCCTGACCCTCCCGGCCGCCGCCCTGGTCGGCGCGCTCGCCGAGTACGTGACGGGCTTCGGCACCTGGGGCACGGCCGTGGTCGCCGTCTTCCTGATCGCCTCCAGCGCGGCCATCTGGAAGATCTCCCGCCGCGAGGTCGTCGACCACACGAACGTCAACGAGAGCGACGAGGCGCCCGGCGTGGTCACCACCGCCATCGCCGCCGTGACCCCGCCCCCGGCGGGCACGACGAGCGACGACCTGTCGGCCACGATCCCGGCTCCGTCCGCCGAGCAGACGCCCTCCCAGGCCACGGTCTGACCCCGCCCGGTTCCTCCTCCCGGCTACTCAAGGAAGCAGCAACATGAAGATCGACTGGGCGGCCCTCGGCTCCGTCTTCGGCGTCAGCCTCGTGGTCACGGTGGCCCTGGTGGGCCTGTTCACCCTCGGCATCGCGGGCCTGTCCCGCCAGGAGAAGGCCACGGCCCAGGGCGGCTCGGCCGCCCTCGCGGTCACCGGCGCGTACGCGTGCTTCGCGGCGTGTGCGGCGGCTGTGGCTTACGGGATCTATCTGATCGTGGCCTGACACAACGCGGTACGTACCGGGCGGGCGTGGGGACGATGGTCCTCGCCCCGCCCGGTCGGCGTTTGCGGCCCTGGCCGACCCTAGGGGCACGGCGAGTCCGGCACCGCTCCTGCGTGGTCGAGGATGAGCCGCTCCTGCGGGGTGTACGGGGTCCAGTGGCGGCACATGGTCCGGTGCCAGGCCTCGGGGTCCAGGGGGATGGTCAGCTCGGAGTTGCCGTGGCGGTAGGTGAGCTGGTCGGCTGTCAGGTGGATGTCATACGGGAGCGGGGAGAAAGGGAACTCGACATAGGGTTCGCTGTCCCCAGGTCTCCACCAGAGCAGGCTGCCGTCAGCGTCGGCCAGGACGGTTCCGTCGTCGGCCAGCGCCACTGCGGACAGGTCGTGGTTCGCTTCTAGGGCCGGTCCCACGCGCCCACCGGTCTCCACGTCCCATCGCTGGATCGTTCTGGCGTCTACCGAAGTGGCGACCGTCTGGCCCTGCGGATCGAATGCCAGCCCCACCGGATCCCCTGTGTCCGCCACCGTGATGCCGGTTTCTCCGCGTGCCCGCTCGGTCTCGGTGTTCCAGACGACCAGTTCGCCGCTGCTGTGACCGACCGCCACTTCCTCACGCCGTCCGGGACGGACGGCGAACCCGCGGCATGGTTGCCCCTGCTCACCGCAGGGATCTTCGCCCAGGACCGTGTACTCGCCCGACGCGACGTCGTACCGGATCAGTTGACGGTGCGTCAGGATAGCCATCGCGCTACCGCGGAGGGGAGCAACGTCGACGATGTCCGGGAAGGACCGCACCAGCACGTCCTTCGGGCTGTCCGGATCTACGGCGGCGACCGCTTCCTGGCCCCTAGCGACAAAGTAGTTGCCGTCCGTGGTGAAGAATCCCCAGACTGTCTCGCCTTCGAGTTCCTTGAGCGTCACCGGTTCCGCCCGACCCTCCTCACCCCGGCGGGCCACGACCACCCTCACGGCCGTCGTGTCGGTGGTGCCGAGGCCGTCAATGTATGCGCGGTACTCACCTCCAGGGCTTCGCACGTACGAGGCTTCCCCGCCCGCATCACCAGGCTCGGTGTCCAGCAGCGGCAGGCTGCGCTCCTTCTTCGTCCTCAGCACCAACAGATCCGACCCGGAAGCCACCAGGATGCGCGGGGCGGCCCCGTCCTTCTCGCCCGGGAGGACACCGACGGGCTGCTCCTCGCCCGTTCCTACCGAGGCGAGGCCCGGCACCCGGTAGCGGCTGCCGGTAGCCACGTCGACCACCTCGTACGGGCTCACCTGTGTGCCGTTCCTGTCCACCGCATAGCGCCCGGCCAGGTCCGTACCATCCGGCTCGATGGCCACGAACCGCCGTCCCGCGGCGCCACCGGAGCCTGTCAGCCGAATCAACTCATGCCACCCGTGGCCCCGGTCCACCACGACCCCGGCTCCCCGGTGGGAGAGCCACTCGGCATCCGGGACCATGCGCCGATTCCCGCCGGTCAGCAGGTTTTGCACCCGCGCTTCCCCGCCGGCCTCCGCCCATCTGAAAAAGACCACGTCCCGGCCCTCCGCAACCAGCGCGGCGTCGTTCACATCCGGACCGCTGGGCAGCCCCCGCTGTGACGCCTTCTCCGCCTCTCCCGTGCGGCCTTGCCAGACCTGAACGTGAGAGCTGCGCGGCGTCCCGCTCTCGACAAGATCGTCGGCGACAAGGCGGAGCAGCAGTCGACCGCTGTCCGAGAAGTCGAGCGCCACCGTATGGGCCCTGTGCTGGGTCCCCAGCGCCGGTTGGGGCCTGGTCCACAGGTGTTCATGGGCGCTTACGTCGTAACAGTGGACCGCACCATCGGCGGACACGATGGCCAGCAGCCCGCCGTCATCACTGAACTCGGCGTGTTCAGGAGCCGCTCCGCCGGTAAGACCCGGCACCTGCCACCAACTCGCCCGCCCCTCCTCCAACCCCGTCCACACCCGGGCGTGCGCCTCGCCGTCCCGGCTGACGGACGTGGTCACGGCCATGGAGCCGTCCGGGGTGACGTCGATGCTCGAAATGGGCTCGGACCCCTGCCCCTCATGTGCGGAGACCACCGACATGCCGCCGAGATAGGCCTGGAGCAGCGCCTGCCGCGCCTCCTTGCCGGGCGAGTTGTGCCACGCGGCCACCGCCAGCCGCGCGGCCATGCCCGGATCGGTCGCGGCGAGCCGGGCGGCGTCCTCCACCAGTCGCCTGGACGCCGCCGTCCGTACCCGTTCCTCCAGGGCCAGCCGCCCGAGCCACGTGTCCACCGCCAGGCACCCCGCCACCAGCGCCAGCACCACCATCACCGCCGCCGCCAACCGCCACCGCCGCAGGCCCCGTTGCTGATGCCGCCGACTGAGCTGCACATAGTCGCGCTCCGCCGTTGAGATGTCCGCGCGGCGATCCGGATCCTCCAGGCTCTCCACGGACGTGGCCAGCATCGAACCCCGCAGCAACGCCCCCGGCTCACCTCCCGTCTCCCTCCAGTGCGCCAGCGCCTGCAACAGCCGTTCCTGCCAGGCACGGAAGGCCCGGGACTCGTCCAGCCAGTCCCCCAGGCGGCCCCAGGAGCGGACCAGTTCCTCGTGGGCGAGGTCGACGATGGGGTCGTCGTCGGGGCCGTGGGTGATGCGGACGAGGTGGGTGCCGGTGGCCAGGGCCTCCGCGGCTGACCGGAGTTCGGGCGACAGGAGCGCGAGGCGGACCGGCTTGCGGGTGAAGCCGCCCGTGTCGTCGGGGCGGGCAAGCTGGGTGAAGAGGCGGCGGACCGGTGCGTCGCCCTGCACGGCGATGACGTCGCCGACCCGCTTCTCGGCATGTCCGGACAGGGCTCCGGCGACGCCGCCGAGGGCCTCGTAGCCGGCGTGGGTGAGGCGGATGCCCTTCTCGTGGGACCAGAGTTCGGTCAGGGCGAACTCCACCATGGGCAGGTGCCCCGGTTCGTCCTGCGCGTCGTCGACGATGCGTTCCGCCAGGCCGGGTTCGAGGGTGAGACCGGGGACGGTGCCCGCCGGTCCCTCGACGGCGCGCAGGAGTCCGGCTCGGCCCAGCGGAGCCACGACCTGGGCGCAGTCGCTGAGCACCCGGGCGGTGGCGGGGTCCGCCAGGTCATCGAGGGACGCGGAGCGCAGGGTGGCCAGGACGCGTAGGCGTTTCCCGTCCGCCGGGGCCGAGACCAGCGAGACCACCAGGCCCAGCAGTGCGCGGGCGGTGAGCGGTTCGGCGGCGACGGTCTCCTCCAACTGGTTGAGGAAGAGGACGTGGCCGCTCGGGCCGCAGTGGTCGAGCAGACGCAGCCCGAGGTCCGCCGGGCCGGGACCGTCGTCGGAGTCGAGCAGGTCCGCGAGCTCCAGGGCGCCTCGCTCCTGCTCGGCCACGCCGAGGCCGGGTTCCAGGACCGGGATCAGGGCCCGGGCCAGGGTGAGCGAGGCACGGGTGCCGGGCAGGGGGCGGATCTCCGAGACGGTGTGGCCCCGGGCCCGCAGGCGGGGCAGCACCCCGGCGCGCACGAGCGACGTCTTGCCGCTGCCGGACGGTCCGACGACCGGCACGACGAGGTGCCGGTCCACCGCGTCGAGCAGGCGTTCCGTCTCCTCCTCCCGGCCGAAGAACTGCTCGGCGTCCTCCTCCCGGAAGGCGTCGAGTCCGCGGTACGGACAGCGGCGCCGGCCCGGCTGGAGCGCGAGGAGGGCCTCCGCGGGGATGAGGTAGGCGGTGACCGAGTCGGGCCCCCGGTCGGTCGCGACCGTCATCCCGACGACGGCGCCGGACTCCTCGTCCCAGACCGGCGCTCCGCTGCAGCCGGGGGTGATGCGGTACGCGGTGCCGTCGGCCTCCATCGAGATCCAGCCCTGCCCGACCGCGCCGCGCAGCCGTCCGCCGATCCAGGCTCCGTGTTCGGCGGTGGCGGGGAAACCGAGGATGCGGAACCGGTGGTCCCAGACATCGCCGACTCCGGCGAGCGGGACGGGAGATGCGCCGCCCGGCGTCGCGGAGGGGACGGAAACGGGGGCGGGGGTGGGGACGGGGACGTCGGTCGCTTCGGACGCTGCCGCTTCGAGTGCCGCCGGTTCCGGGAGCCGCAGCAGCGCGATGTCGCCGGTGCCGTCGGGTGCCACCGGGCACCAGGCCGACACCGACGCCTCGTACGCCGCGGATCCGCGTTGCAGCGGGAACTCCACGGTGACCGGCCGGGTGGGGGCCGTCTCGTCCCGTGCGTCGGTACGGAGGGCGTCCGCCACGACATGGGCGCAGGTGGCGACGGTGCCCGGAGCGAGCAGGAATCCCGTGCCGACGGTCTTGCCGTCCGGCCCCCGCAGCCGGGCCACCGCTGGTCCGAGGGCCTCCGGGAAACGACCGGTCACATACGCCAACTGGCTTGTCCCTCCCGCGTGTTTTATCCCTGTACGCGTTATTCCAGAGGGTCGCGACCCACCGCCGCAAGCGGGTTGCGGAAGGCCGCCCCGCACAGGGGAATTGCCTCCCAAGTCGGACACCGGGGGCAGGTCGGCGTGGTAGCGGTGTGGGGTTCTGCACACTCCCCCATCGCAGGTCAACGGCAAGTTGACGCCCCTTCCAACCCCGTGGTGGACTGCCGGAGCCATGTACGGCGGCAGAAGAGGAAGCCGGTGTGAATCCGGCGCGGTCCCGCCACTGTGACCGGGGTAGATAGCCCCGGGAGCCAGGAACTCTCGTCGTCGGTCTCGTCGAACCAGGGCGTGGACACCCTGAGTGAGGACATAACGCGATGCTCGCCTGCCGATCGAGATGCACTGCCGGACCCACGTCCGGCACTGTCGGACCCGTGTCCGGCCCCTCGGCTGAACCCACGGTCGGCTGACCCCGATGCGTGCCGATCGCGTCTTCGCGTACGGCGCCGCCGCCGGACTCCTCGGTGACCTGCTGCTCGGCGATCCGCGCCGGGGGCATCCGGTCGCCGCGTTCGGGCGGGCCGCCGGGGCCGTGGAGAGGGTGTTGTGGCGCGACGACCGCGCGCGGGGTGCGGTGCACACCGTCGTGTGCGCCGGTGGCGCCGTGGCCGTCGGGGCGCTCGCCGCACGTGCCGTACGTATGTCTCCCGCCACCTCCGTCGCACTGACCGCCGCCGCCACCTGGGCCGTTGTCGGCGGAACGTCGCTCGCGCGCGAGGCCCGGGGCATCGGGCGTGCCCTGGAGGCGGGGGACGTCGAGGGGGCGCGGGCGCGGCTGCCGCATCTGTGCGGGCGGGATCCGCAGGCGCTGGACGCGGACGGGATCGCGCGGGCCGTGGTCGAGTCCGTTGCCGAGAACACCTCCGATGCCGTGGTGGGGGCGCTCGTGTGGGGGGCCTTCGGCGGGGTGCCGGGGCTGCTCGGGTTCCGGGCCGTGAACACGCTCGATGCCATGGTCGGACACAAGTCGCCCCGGTATCGGCGGTACGGGTGGGCCTCGGCCCGGCTCGACGACGTGGCGGGGTGGCCGGGGGCACGGCTCACCGCCGTACTCGCCGCCGTCGCCGGGGGTGACTCCCGGGGGGCCGTACGAGCCTGGCGTGACGATGCCGCCAAGCACCCGAGCCCCAACGCCGGGCCCGTCGAGGCCTCGTTCGCGGGGGCGCTCGGTGTGCGGCTGGGCGGGACGCTGTCCTACGGCGGGCGGGTCGAGCAGCGGCCCGTGCTCAACGCGGACGGGCGGACCGTCGGCACCTCCGACATCGAGCGTGCCGTACGGCTGTCGAAGCGCGTCGGCTGGCTCGCGCTCGGCGTCTGTGTCGCCGCGCGCCGTATCGCGAAGGGGCGTACGTCATGACGGGCGGTGGGCTTCTCGTCGCCGGTACCACCTCCGACGCGGGCAAGAGCGTCGTCACCGCCGGGATCTGCCGGTGGCTGGTGCGGCAGGGTGTGAAGGTCGCGCCGTTCAAGGCGCAGAACATGTCCCTGAATTCGTTCGTCACGCGCGAGGGCGCCGAGATCGGGCGGGCTCAGGCCATGCAGGCGCAGGCCTGCCGTGTCGAGCCGACCGCGCTCATGAATCCCGTGCTGCTCAAGCCCGGTGGCGAGCAGAGCAGTCAGGTCGTGCTGCTAGGCAAGCCGGTCGGTGAGCTGAGCGCGCGCGGCTATCACGGCGGGCGGCAGCAGAAGCTTCTCGGGACCGTGCTGGAGTGTCTCGCCGAATTGCGGGGCACTTATGACGCGGTGATCTGTGAGGGGGCCGGCTCTCCGGCCGAGATCAACCTGCGGCGGACCGACATCGTCAATATGGGCATCGCCCGCAATGCCGGGCTTCCGGTGCTCGTCGTCGGCGACATCGACCGCGGTGGCGTCTTCGCCTCCTTCTTCGGCACCGTCGCGCTGCTGTCGGAGGAGGACCAGAGGCTGATCGCCGGGTTCCTGGTCAACAAGTTCCGCGGAGACGTCAGCCTCCTGGAGCCCGGCCTCGACATGCTCCACGGGCTCACCGGACGGCACACCTACGGCGTGCTGCCCTTCCGGCACGGGCTCGGGATCGACGAGGAGGACGGGCTGCGGGTCTCCCTGCGGGGCACCGTGCGGGAGTCGAACGTCGCCCCACCGGTCGGCGAGGACGTGCTGCGCGTCGCCGTCTGTGCCGTCCCGCTCATGTCCAACTTCACCGACGTCGACGCGCTCGCCGCCGAACCGGGCGTCGTCGTGCGGTTCGTGGACCGGCCCGAGGAACTCGCGGACGCCGACCTCGTCGTCGTCCCCGGCACCCGGGGGACCGTCCGCGCCCTGGAGTGGCTGCGGGAGCGGGGGCTCGCGCGAGCCCTCGTCCGCAGGGCGGCCGAAGGGCGGCCGATCCTCGGTATCTGCGGTGGCTTCCAGGTCCTCGGTGAGCACATCGAGGACGACGTCGAAAGCCGCCGCGGGCACGTCGACGGCCTCGGGGTACTGCCCGTCCGGGTGCGGTTCGCCCGGGAGAAGACCCTCACCCGGCCCGTCGGCGAGGCCCTCGGCCAGCCGGTCGAGGGGTACGAGATCCACCACGGGGTCGCCGAAATCACGGGGGGCGAGCCCTTCCTGGACGGCTGCCGGGTCGGCCAGACCTGGGGCACGCACTGGCACGGCTCACTGGAGTCGGACGGATTCCGGCGGGCCTTCCTGCGCGAGGTGGCCGCCGCCGCGGGCCGCCGCTTCGTGCCGGCCCCCGACACGTCGTTCGCCGCGCTGCGCGAGGAGCAGCTCGACCGGCTCGGCGATCTGATCGAACAGCACGCGGACACGGACGCGCTCTGGCGGCTCATCGAGTCGGGCGCGCCGCAAGGACTGCCTTTCATTCCACCGGGAGCGCCCGCATGAGCACTGTGTTGTTGTTGTCGACCGCCGACACCGATCTGCTGGCGGCGCGCGCCGCCTCCGGTGCCGACTACCGGATCGGCAACCCGACCCGCGTGGACGTCGAGAGCGAGCTGCCCGCGCTGCTCGACGGTGCGGACCTCGCCGTCGTACGGCTGCTGGGCGGCAAGCGGGCCTGGGAGGACGGGCTCGCCAGGCTGAAGGCGTCGGGTGTGCCGACCGTGCTGCTGGGCGGCGAGGCCGTGCCGGACGCGGAGCTGATGGCCGAGTCGTCAGTCCCGGCCGGTGTGGTCGCCGAGGCGCTGAAGTACCTCGTGGAAGGCGGCCCCGCCAACCTCACCGAGCTCGCCCGGTTCCTCTCGGACACCGTGCTGCTGACGGGCGAGGGGTTCGTCGAGCCGCAGAAGATGCCGGAGTACGGCGTCCACGGCGAGCGTCCGCTCGTCGAGGGGCGGCCGACCGTGGGCGTGCTCTTCTACCGGGCCCATGAGCTCAGCGGCAACACCGCGTTCGTGGACACCCTGTGCGACGCCATCGAGGCGCACGGCGCCAACGCCCTTCCGGTGTACTGCGGTTCGCTGCGCGGCGCGGACCCGGAGCTGTACGAGATCCTCGGCAAGGCCGACGCCCTGGTCGCCACCGTCCTCGCCGCCGGCGGCACGCACGCCTCGCAGGCGTCGGCGGGCGGCGACGAGGAGGCGTGGGACATCGGCAGGCTGGCCGAGCTCGATGTGCCGGTCCTGCAGGGTCTGTGCCTGACCTCGTCCAAGAGCGCCTGGGACGAGTCCGACGCCGCCCTCTCCCCCATGGACGCGGCGATGCAGGTCGCGATCCCCGAGTTCGACGGCCGCCTCATCACCGTCCCGTTCTCCTTCAAGGAGCAGGGGCCCGACGACGTTCCCGTGTACGTCGCCGACCCCGAGCGGGCCGGGCGCGTCGCCGGGATCGCCGTACGGCACGCCCGGTTGAGGCACAAGCCGAACGCCGAGAAGAAGCTGGCGCTCGTCTTCACCGCCTACCCGACCAAGCACTCGCGCGTCGGCAACGCGGTCGGTCTGGACACGCCCGCCTCGGCGGTGCGGGTGCTGGACGCGCTCAGGCAGGCCGGGTACGGCGTGACCGAGTACCCGGACAACGGCGACGAGTTGATCCACCGGCTCATCGAGGCGGGCGGGCACGACGTCGAGTGGCTGACCGAGGACCAGCTGGCGTCGGCGCCCGCGCGCGTGCCGCTCGCCGACTACCGGGCGTGGTTCGACAAGCTCGACCCGGAGCTGCGGGACGCGATGACCGAGGCGTGGGGCGAGCCGCCGGGGTCGCTGTACGTCGACGGGGACGACATCGTGCTGGCCTCCCTGCAGTTCGGAAATGTCGTCGTGATGATCCAGCCGCCGCGCGGCTTCGGCGAGAACCCGATCGCGATCTACCACGACCCGGACATGCCGCCGTCGCACCACTACATGGCGGCCTACCGCTGGCTGGAGAACAGCTTCGGTGCGGACGCCGTCGTGCACATGGGCAAGCACGGCACGATGGAGTGGCTGCCGGGCAAGGGCCTCGGGCTCAGCGGCGGCTGCGCTCCGGACGCGGTCCTCGGGGACCTGCCGCTGATCTACCCGTTCATCGTCAACGACCCCGGCGAGGGCACCCAGGCCAAGCGCCGCGGTCACGCCACCGTGGTCGACCACCTCGTGCCGCCGATGGCCCGCGCCGACACCTACGGCGACCTGGCCAAGCTGGAGCAGCTCCTCGACGAGTACGCGCTCGTCTCGGACCTGGACCCGACGAAGGCACCGGCGGTCAGGGCCCAGATCTGGACGCTGGTCAAGGCGGCCGAGCTGCACCACGACCTGCACGTGGACGACCAGCCGGACGACGACGACTTCGATGAGTTCGTCATGCACATCGACGGCTATCTGTGCGAGATCAAGGACGTGCAGATCCGCGACGGGCTGCACATCCTGGGCGGCGGCCCGGTCGGCGAACCGCGCGTGAACCTGGTCCTCGCCGTGCTGCGCGCCTCGCAGGTGTGGGGCGGGCAGGCGAACGCGCTGCCGGGGCTGCGGGCCGCGCTGGCCCAGCACTTCGGGCTGGTGGAGAAGGAGCTGCTCGCCGAGCCGGGTGCGCCGGTGAAGGTCCCGGTCGAGCTGAGCGACCTGGTCGAGGGTCCGTCCCGTACGGCCGCCGACGCCATCGACCTGCTGGAGCAGCTGTGCCGGCGGGTCGCGGAGGGGATGGAGGAGCGGGGCTGGGCGGTGGCGGACAGCCGCTCGCTCGTCCGTGACGTCCTCGGCACCGAACTCCCCGACGCCGTCGCCGTGCTGGAGTTCGCCTGCAACGAGGTCGTGCCGCGGCTCGCCCGCACGACGGACGAGATCGGCCACATCCTCAAGGCGCTCGACGGCGGCTACGTCCCGGCGGGTCCGTCCGGTTCGCCGACGCGCGGACTGGTCAACGTCCTGCCGACCGGCAGGAACTTCTACTCCGTCGACCCCAAGGCCATCCCGTCCAGGCTGAGCTGGGAGGTCGGGCAGTCGCTGGCCGACTCGCTGGTGCAGCGGTATCTGAGCGACACCGGGGAGTACCCGAAGTCCGTGGGCCTCACCGTCTGGGGCACCTCGGCCATGCGCACCCAGGGCGACGACATCGCCGAGATCCTCGCGCTGCTGGGCTGCCGCCCGGTGTGGGACGACGCCTCACGCCGGGTGACCGGGTTCGAGATCATCGGCCTCAGCGAGCTGGGGCGGCCGCGCATCGACGTCACCGTCCGTATCTCCGGGTTCTTCCGGGACGCGTTCCCGCATGTCGTCGGACTGATCGACGACGCCGTGCGCAAGGTCGCCGAGCTGGACGAGCCCGCCGACCGGAACTTCGTGAAGGCGCACGCCGACGAGGACACCGCCGAGCACGGCGACCGGCGCCGGGCCACGGCCCGTATCTTCGGCTCCAAGCCGGGCGCGTACGGCGCCGGTCTGCTGCCGCTGATCGACGCCCGCAACTGGCGCTCGGACGCCGACCTCGCCGAGGTGTACGCCGTCTGGGGCGGCTACGCCTACGGGCGCGGGCTCGACGGGCGGGCGGCGCGCGGCGACATGGAGACCGCGTTCAAGCGGATCGCGGTCGCCGCGAAGAACGTCGACACCCGCGAGCACGACCTCGTGGACGCCGACGACTACTTCCAGTACCACGGCGGCATGGTCGCCATGGTGCGGCACCTGACCGGCGAGAACCCCGAGGCGTACGTCGGCGACAGCGCCACCCCCGACCAGGTGAAGACCCGCACGCTCGGCGAGGAGACGCACCGTGTCTTCCGGGCCCGGGTGGTCAACCCCCGCTGGATGGCGGCCATGCGTCGGCACGGCTACAAGGGCGCCTTCGAGATGGCGGCGACCGTGGACTACCTGTTCGGCTACGACGCCACCGCGGGCGTCGTCGACGACTGGATGTACGAGAAGCTCAGCGCGGAATACGTCTTCGACGCCGAGAACCGGGACTTCATGAAGAAGTCCAACCCGTGGGCGCTGCGCGGCATCACCGAGCGGCTCCTTGAGGCCGCCGACCGAGGGCTGTGGGCCGAGCCGGACGCCGACACCCTGGAGCGGCTGCGCGCCACGTACCTGGAGCTGGAAGGCGACTTGGAGGGCGACGAGAAGTGACCACCCCCTTCCCCTTTACGGCCGTTGTCGGCCAGGACGACCTGCGGCTCGCGCTGCTGCTGAACGCCGTGTCACCGGCGGTCGGCGGTGTGCTGGTGCGCGGCGAGAAGGGCACCGCCAAGTCGACGGCCGTACGCGCGCTGTCGGCCCTGATGCCCGAGGTCCCGGTCGTCCCCGGCTGCCGTTTCTCCTGCGACCCGGGCGCCCCCGACCCGGCGTGCCCGGACGGCCCGCACGAGGCCGGGACCTTCCAGGCCAGGCCCGCCCGGATGGTCGAACTGCCCGTCGGCGCCTCCGAGGACCGGCTGGTCGGAGCCCTGGACATCGAGCGCGCGCTCGCCGAGGGCGTGAAGGCCTTCGAACCGGGGCTCCTCGCCGACGCCCACCGCGGCATCCTGTACGTCGACGAGGTCAACCTCCTCCACGACCACCTGGTCGACCTGCTGCTGGACGCGGCGGCGATGGGCGCGTCGTACGTCGAACGCGAGGGTGTGTCGGTCCGGCACGCCGCCCGTTTCCTGCTCGTCGGCACCATGAACCCCGAAGAGGGCGAGCTGCGGCCGCAGTTGCTCGACCGGTTCGGCCTGACCGTCGAGGTCGCCGCCTCGCGGGAGCCCGACCAGCGGGTGGAGGTCGTACGGCGGCGTCTCGCCTATGACGACGACCCTGCCGGGTTCGCCGCGCGGTGGGCCGAAGAGGAGGCCTCCGTACGTCAACGCATCGTCGCCGCGCGGGAGTTGCTGCCGTCGGTGCGGCTGGGTGACGGGGCGCTGCGGCAGATCGCGGCGACCTGTGCGGCGTTCGAGGTGGACGGCATGCGGGCCGACATCGTGATGGCCCGTACCGCGACGGCGCTAGCCGCCTGGGCCGGGCGGACCGATGTGCTCGCCGAGGACGTCCGGCAGGCGGCGCTGCTCGCGCTGCCGCACCGCAGGCGCCGTAATCCCTTCGACGCGCCGGGACTCGACGAGGACAAGCTGGACGAGACCCTTGAGGAGTTCGGGGGGTCCGAGGACGAGGATCCGGATCCTGATCCGGACGGTCCCGGTGGAGGTGGCGGGCAGCCGCCGCAGTCCGGCGACGGCCCTCAAGGGGGTGACTCGGCCGCCCGCCCCGAGGCCGGTGAGGACGGGGAGCCGCAGGCTTCCGGGGCCGGGGAGCAGACTCCCGTTCGGGCGTCGGAGCCCTTCCGTACCAAGGTGCTGAGCGTGCCGGGCATCGGTGAGGGGGCTGCCGGGCGGCGTTCGCGGGCGCGGACCGAGCACGGCAGGACCACCGGGGCCCGGCGGCCCCGGGGCGCGCTGACCAAGCTGCATCTGGCGGCCACCGTGCAGGCGGCGGCGCCGCATCAGCGGGCCCGGGGACGGTCGGGGCGTGGGCTGGTGGTGCGCCGGGACGATCTGCGGCAGGCCGTGCGGGAAGGGCGCGAGGGGAATCTCGTGCTGTTCGTCGTGGACGCCTCCGGGTCGATGGCGGCCCGGCAGCGGATGGGTGCCGTGAAGGGCGCCGTGCTGTCGCTGCTGCTGGACGCGTATCAGCGGCGGGACAAGGTGGGGCTGGTGACGTTCCGGGGCTCGGCCGCCGATGTGGCGCTGCCGCCGACGTCGTCCGTGGACGCTGCCGCCGTTCGGCTGGAGTCGCTGCCGACGGGTGGGCGTACGCCCCTTGCTGCGGGGTTGTTGAAGGCGCACGACGTGCTGCGGGTCGAGCGGCTCAGGGATCCGGCCCGGCGGGCGCTCGTCGTGGTCGTGACCGACGGGCGGGCCACGGGTGGACCCGAGCCGGTCGCGCTCGCGGGGCGGGCGGCCCGGCTGTTCGCGGCCGAGGGTGTCGCCTCCGTGGTCGTGGACTGCGAGTCGGGGCCCGTGCGGCTGGGGCTCGCGGGGCAGCTCGCGGGTGAGCTGGGCGCTACGGCGGTGACGCTGGACGAGCTGCGTGCGGAGTCCATCGCCGGGCTGGTGCGGGATGTGCAGGGCGGGTCGAAGAGGAGGGCCGCGTAATGCCTCAGGGGCAGCCGAGTGTGGTGCCGGACGACGGTCTGACGACACGTCAGCGGCGTAATCGGCCGCTGGTGGTCGTGCACACGGGCATCGGCAAGGGCAAGTCGACGGCCGCGTTCGGGCTCGCGCTGCGGGCCTGGAACCAGGGGTGGCCCATCGGGGTGTTCCAGTTCGTCAAGTCGGCCAAGTGGAAGGTCGGCGAGGAGAACGCGCTGCGGGTGCTGGGGGCCAGCGGTGAGGGCGGGTCCGTCGACTGGCACAAGATGGGCGAGGGCTGGTCCTGGGTCCAGCGGGACGCCCAGATGGACAACGAGGAGAAGGCCCGGGAGGGCTGGGAGCAGGTCAAGCGGGACCTGGCCGCCGAGACGTACAGGCTGTATGTGCTGGACGAGTTCGCCTATCCCATGCACTGGGGGTGGGTCGACACCAACGAGGTGGTCGACGTGCTGCGCAACCGTCCCGGGACCCAGCATGTCGTGATCACCGGCCGGAACGCGCCGGAGAAGCTGGTCGACCTCGCCGATCTCGTGACCGACATGTCCAAGGTCAAGCACCCGATGGACGCCGGTCAGAAGGGCCAGAGAGGCATCGAGTGGTGAGGTCGAGATGAGCTCTTCCGCCGTCCCTCGGCTGGTCGTCGCCGCGCCTTCCTCGGGCAGTGGCAAGACCACCGTCGCCACGGGGTTGATGGCCGCGTTCGCCGCGCGGGGACTTGCCGTGTCCCCGCACAAGGTGGGGCCGGACTACATCGATCCCGGGTATCACGCGCTCGCGAGCGGGCGGGTGGGGCGGAATCTCGACGCGTATCTGTGCGGGCCGGAGCTGGTCGGGCCGTTGTTCCTGCACGGGGCGCGCGGATGCGACGTCGCCGTGGTCGAGGGCGTCATGGGGCTGTACGACGGGGCCGCCGGGGAAGGTGAACTGGCGTCCACCGCCCATGTGGCGAAACTGCTGCGGGCGCCGGTCGTGCTGGTGGTGGACGCGTCGTCGCAGTCCCGGTCGGCGGCGGCGCTCGTGCATGGCTTCGCGTCCTGGGATCCGCAGGTGCGGGTCGGGGGCGTGATCCTCAACAAGGTCGCGTCGGACCGGCACGAGGAGCTGCTGCGGGAGGCGTTGGACTCGGCGGGGGTGCCGGTGCTGGGGGTGCTGCGTCGGGCGGCCCAGGTGGACACGCCGTCACGGCATCTCGGGTTGGTGCCGGTCGCGGAACGGCACGCTGCCGCTGTGGAGGCCGTGGCGGCGATGGGGGCGCAGGTCGAGGCGGGGTGTGATCTGGAGGCGTTGCTGGGGCTGGCGCGCAGTGCGGGTGCGTTGTCGTGTGCGGCTTGGGATGCGGCTGAGGTCCTGGCTTCTTCGCCCCCGCCGCCCCTTCCCGTCCCGACCCCGGGGGCTGCCGCCCCCGGACCCCCGCTTCGGCCCGAAGGGCGTCGTCCTCGAACGCCGGACGGGCTGGGTGATGCCGACCGGGGCTCAGAAGTGAGGGTTGCCCTCGCCGGCGGGCCCGCGTTCACCTTCTCCTACGCCGAGCACGCCGAACTGCTCACCGCCGCCGGTGCCGAAGTCGTCCCCTTCGATCCCCTCCGGGACGAGCGACTGCCCGACGGCACCCGTGGCCTGGTGATCGGCGGCGGCTTCCCCGAGGTGTACGCCTCCGAGCTGTCCGCCAACGAACCCCTCCGCAAGGCCGTTGCCGCTCTCGTGGAGGGCGGCGCTCCCGTCGCCGCCGAGTGCGCCGGGCTGCTCTATCTGTGCCGCGAGCTGGACGGGCAGCCGATGTGCGGGGTGCTCGATGCCACTGCCCGGATGAGCGAGCGGCTCACGCTCGGGTACCGGGATGCGGTGGCCGTCAGCGACAGCTCGCTCGCGGTCGCGGGGACGCGGATGCGGGCGCACGAGTTTCATCGGACCGTCGTCGAGCCCGGCTCGGGGGCGGCGCCCGCCTGGGGGGTCAGGTCCCCCCAGCGGCGGGTCGAAGGTTTCGTACAGCAGGGCGTGCACGCGAGTTATCTGCACACGCACTGGGCCGCCGAGCCCGGTGTCGCCCGTCGGTTCGTGGAGAGGTGCCGGACGTCATGAGCAGCAGGTTGATCGGAGTCGGGGTGGGTCCCGGCGATCCGGAGCTGGTGACCGTGAAGGGCGTCAACGCGCTGCGTGCCGCCGATGTCGTCGTCGTACCCGTCATGGACAGCGGGGAACGGGGGCGGGCCGAGGCGACCGTGCTGCACTACGTGCCCGAGGAGAAGGTCGTACGGGTCGTGTTCGCGCTGAACGAGCGCACCGACCGGGCGCGGCGCGAGGCCGCCTGGGACGCGGCGGGCGAGCGGGTCGCCGGGCTGCTGGCGGAGCACCGCGCCGTCGCCTTCGCCACCATCGGCGACCCCAACGTGTACTCGACGTTCACGTATCTCGCCCAGACCATCGGCGAGCTGGCGCCCGGCACCGTCGTGGAGACCGTGCCCGGCATCACCGCCATGCAGGATCTCGCCGCGCGTTCCGGCGCGGTCCTCACCGAGGGGACGGAGCCGCTCACGCTGGTGCCCGTCACCGCCGGCTCGGCCGTGCTGAAGGACGCGCTCGCCGGGCCCGGCACCGTCGTCGCCTACAAGTTCGGTCGGCAGGCGGCCGAGGTCGCCGAGGCGCTGCGGGAGACCGGGCGGATCGACGACGCGGTGTGGGGGTCGGCGCTGGGGCTCACGGAGGAGTCGATCCGGCCGGCCGCCGAGCTCGACGACACCCCGCTGCCCTATCTCTCGACCCTCATCGCACCCGCCCGGCGCGACGGCGGCCGGGGCGGCAAGCTCTGACGTCCGCCCCCGCACCCACCAACCCCCCGTACCTGTAGGAGAGGACCGAATCCCCATGGCCGATGCCCCCACCGGCAAGGTGACCTTCGTCGGTGCCGGCCCCGGCGCCGCCGATCTGCTGACGTTCCGTGCCGCGCGTGCCATCGCCGAGGCCGACGTGGTGATCTGGGCGGCCAGCCTGGTCCAGGCGGAGGTCCTGCAGCACGCGCGTGAGGACGCCGAGGTCCTCGACTCGGCGACCATGTCCCTCGAAGACGTCATCGCCGTGTACGAGCGGGCCCTGGCCCAGGGCCTGCGTGTCGCCCGTATCCACTCCGGCGACCCCGCCCTGTGGGGCGGCACCCAGGAGCAGCTCGACCGGTGTGCCTCGATCGGCATCGCGACCGAGGTCGTGCCGGGTGTCTCCGCCTTCTCGGCCGTCGCCGCTCTCGCCCAGCGGGAGCTGACGATTCCCGAGGTCGCCCAGTCGGTCGTGCTCACCCGGCTCGGCGGCGGCAAGACGCCGATGCCGCCCGGGGAGGAGGTCAGGGAGTTCGCCAAGCACGGCACCACCATGGCGATCTTCCTGTCGGCCGCCCGCAGCGGGCAGCTGGTGCGGGAGTTGCTGGAGGGCGGGTATCCGACGTCCACGCCGGTCGTGGTCGCGTACCAGGCGACCTGGCCGGAGGAGCTCGTCGTGCGGTGCACCATCGGCACGTTGGAGGAGACCGTCAAGGAGCACAAGCTCTGGAAGCACACCCTGTTCCTGGTCGGCCCGGCCCTCGACGCCCAGGGCACCCGATCGCACCTCTACCACCCCGGTCACTTCCACGGGTACCGCAAGGCCGACCCGGAGGCCCGCCGGGCGCTGCGTGAACGAGGGGCGAGTTCATGATCTCCGGCCGGCCGATCACGGTCGTCGGTACGGGGACGGGGGCGCCGCCCGACCAGGACGTCCTCGCCGATGCCGAGCTGGTCGTCGGCGGGCGGCGGCATCTGGACGCCGTACGGCTTCCGGAGGGGGCGGAGCAGGTCGTGCTCGGGGCGCTCGCGCCCGCCCTGGACACCATTGAGGAGTACGTCGCGAAGGACCGGCCGGTCGTGGTGCTGGCCTCCGGTGACCCCGGGTTCTTCGGGATCGTGCGGGCGCTCGGCGAGCGGTTCGGGCCGGAGCGGCTGCAGGTGCGGCCCGGGGTGTCGTCCGTGGCCACCGCGTTCGCGCGGCTGGGGCTGACCTGGGACGACGCGGTCGTCGTCAGCGCGCACGGCCGGGATCCGCGGACCGCCGTCAACGTCTGCCGGGCCCATCCCAAGGTGGCCGTGCTGACCGGGCCGGGCGCCGGGCCCGCCGACCTGGGCGCGGCGCTGCGCAACACCGGGCGTGTGCTGGTCGTCGCCTCCGCTCTGGGTGATCCGGAACGCGAGCGCGTGGAGCGGGTCTCCCCCGCCGAGGCCGCGGCCCGCGACTGGGGTACGGCGGTGAGCGTGGTGCTCTGCCTGGACGAGACGCGGGCCCTCGGTCCGGTGCGGACGCTCGCGGGGCCGGACGTACGGCCCGCCGGCTGGGCCCTGGACGAGGCCGGCTTCGCGCACCGCGACTCGATGATCACCAAGTTCGAGGTACGGGCGCTGGCGCTGGCCCGGCTGGGTCCGCGGCTCGGCGATCTGGTGTGGGACGTCGGCGCGGGCTCCGGCTCGGTGGCCGTGGAGTGCGCCCGGCTCGGGGCGGCGGCCGTCGCCGTCGAGAAGGCGCCCGACGGGGTGGAGCGGATCCACGCCAACGCCGCCTCGCACGGCGTGGACGTGCACGTGGTGCACGGTACGGCGCCGGACGCGCTGGCGGACCTCGCCGACGACCCCGACGCCGTGTTCGTGGGCGGCGGGGGGCGCGAACTGCCCGCCATCGTCGGCGCCTGCGCGCGGCGCGCCCGGCGCACGGTGGTCGTGGCGATGGCCGCGCTCGACCGGGTGCCGGCCGCGCGGGAGGCCCTGACGAGTGCCGGGTTCTCCTGCGACGGGGTGCTGTTGCAGTCGTCCCGGCTCGCGCCGCTGCCGGGGGACGTGACCCGGCTCGCGGCGACCAATCCGGTTTTCCTGCTGTGGGGCGTGCGGCCTCAAGCCTGTTCTGAAGGAGATGCCCAGTGATCGGCCTCATTTCCGCCACCGCGGCGGGGGCGGCGGCGCGGGACCGGCTGGCCGTGGCGTGGCCGGACCGCACGCGCGTGTACGACGGTCCCGTCAAGGACGCCGTGCGGCGGGCGTTCGCCGAGTGCGAGCAGTTGGTGTGCTTCCTGGCCACGGGGGCGGTCGTCCGTCTGATCGCCCCGCTGCTCGGGGACAAGGCGAGCGACCCGGGTGTGGTGTGCGTCGACGAGAGTGGGCGGTTCGCCGTGTCGCTGGTCGGCGGACACGGCGGCGCCAATGAACTCGCCCGGGAGATCGGGGAGTTGCTCGGCGCCGAGCCCGTGGTGACGACCGCGACCGATGCCGTGGGGGTGCCCGGCCTCGACACGCTCGGGTTCCCGGTGGAGGGCGATGTCGCCGCCGTCTCGCGGGCTCTGCTCGACGGTGAGCCGGTGGCTCTGCGGGCCGAGCTCGACTGGCCCCTGCCGCCGCTGCGGGTCGGCGCGGAAGGCTCGTACGTGATCCGGCTGACGGACCGGCTGGCCGAGCCCGCCGAGCGCGAGGTCGTGCTGCGTCCGCCGTCCCTCGTCGTCGGTGTCGGCGCCTCCAAGGGTGCCCCGGCGGACGAGGTGCTCGGGCTGGTCGAGAGCGCGCTGCGGGACGCCGGCCTCTCCCCCGCGTCCCTCGCCGAGCTCGCCACCGTCGACGCCAAGGCCGACGAGCCCGGCATCGTGGAGGCCGCCGCACGGCTCGGCGTCCCCCTGGTCACCCACTCCGCCGAGGAGCTGGCGGCCGTCGAGGTCCCCAACCCCTCCGACGCGCCCCTCGCCGCCGTGGGCACCCCCTCGGTCGCCGAGGCCGCCGCACTGGTGCGCGGTGGTGAACTCCTCGTCCCCAAGCGGAAGTCGGAGCGCGCCGACGGACAGCCCGCGATGGCGACCTGTGCCGTCGTACGGCGCCCCGGGCGCGGGCGGCTCGCGGTGGTCGGACTCGGGCCGGGCGCCCGGGATCTGCTGACGCCCCGCGCGAAGGCCGAACTCCAGGGCGCCTCCGTGCTGGTCGGCCTCGACCAGTACGTCGACCAGATCCGCGATCTGCTGCGCCCCGGCACCCGGATCCTGGAGTCGGGGCTCGGCGCCGAGGAGGAGCGGGCCCGGACGGCGGTCGCGGAGGCCCGCAAGGGTCAGACGGTCGCGCTGATCGGCAGCGGGGACGCGGGCGTGTACGCCATGGCGTCCCCCGCGCTCGCCGAGGCGTCCGACGACATCGACGTGATCGGCGTACCAGGTGTGACGGCGGCCTTGGCGGCCGCCGCGATCCTCGGTGCGCCGCTCGGGCACGACCATGTGTCGATCAGCCTCTCCGACCTGCACACTCCGTGGGAGGTCATCGAGCGGCGGGTGCGGGCGGCGGCCGAGGCGGACATCGTGGTCACCTTCTACAACCCCCGCTCCCGGGGCCGCGACTGGCAGCTGCCCAAGGCCCTCGCGATCCTCGCCGAGCACCGGACGGCGACGACGCCGGTCGGGGTCGTACGGAACGCGTCGCGGCCGGACGAGTCCAGTCGGCTCACGACACTGGGCTCCCTGGACCCGGCGACGGTCGACATGATGACGGTCGTGACCGTCGGCAACACGGCGACCCGGGACATCGCCGGGCGCATGGTGACGCCGCGCGGCTACCGCTGGCAGGCATCGCAGGAGGGCCCGAGGTGAACCGAGTCGTCCATCCGATCGAGGTGGAGTCCTACCGGCGCATGCGTGCCCGGCTGGACACCTCGCACTTCCCGCCGCTGACCCGGGCGGTCGTGGAGCGGGTCGTCCACTCCGCCGCCGACCTCGACTACGCGTCCGATCTCGTCATGGACGAGGGCGAGTTGGCGAAGGCGCACGTGGCGCTGCACTCCGGGGCGCCGGTGGTCGTCGACGTCGAGATGGTGGCGGCCGGGATCACCCGGCGCGAGACCGTCTGCCGGCTGAAGGACGCCGTGGCCGGTCCCGGGCTGACGCGTTCGGCGCAGGCCATCCGGCTCGCGTACGAGCAGGTCGGCCCGGGTGCCCTCTGGGTGATCGGCAACGCGCCGACCGCCCTGGAGGAGCTGCTCACCCTGGACGCCGCCCCGGCCCTCGTCATCGGTCTGCCCGTCGGCTTCGTCGGCGCGGTCGAGTCCAAGGCCGCGTTGCGCGAGAGCGGGCTGCCCGCCGTGAGCAACGTGTCCGAGAAGGGCGGTTCGGCGGTCGCCTCCGCCGCCCTCAACGCCCTGCTGTACCACCCGTACCACCCCGCATCCCACTCCGAGGAGAAATCGTGACCACCCCGCCGCCCGCCCTGCTCATCGCCGGTCACGGCACCCGGGACGACGCCGGGGCCGAGGCGTTCCGCGACTTCGTACGGGAGTTGGGGCGCCGCAACCCCGAACTGCCCGTCGCGGGCGGCTTCATCGAACTGTCCCCGCCGCCGCTGGGCGACGCCGTCACCGAGCTGGTCGAGCGGGGCGTACGCCGTTTCGCCGCCGTGCCGCTGATGCTGGTGTCCGCCGGGCACGCCAAGGGCGACATCCCGGCCGCGCTGGCCCGCGAGAAGGAGCGGCACCCGGGGATCTCGTACACCTACGGCCGCCCGCTGGGCCCGCATCCCTCGCTGCTGTCCGTCCTGGAGCGGCGGCTCGAAGAGGCGCTCGGCACCGGCGGCAACCGCACGCCCGGCGACCGGGCCGATGTCACCGTGCTGCTGGTCGGGCGCGGCTCGACCGACCCGGACGCCAACGCCGAGGTGCACAAGGCGGCGCGGCTGCTGTGGGAGGGGCGCGGTTACGCGGGCGTGGAGACGGCGTTCGTGTCGCTGGCGGCGCCGGACGTGCCGAGCGGCCTGGACCGGTGCGTGAAGCTGGGGGCGCGGAAGATCGTCGTCCTGCCCTACTTCCTCTTCACCGGCATCCTGCCGGACCGGGTTCGGCAGCAGACGGAGGGCTGGGCGGAGGCGCACCCGGAGGTCGAGGTGTTCTCGGCGGACGTCATCGGTCCGGAGCCGGAGCTGCTCGACCTGGTGATGGAGCGGTACGAGGAGGCCGTCAAGGGCGATCTGCGGATGAACTGCGACTCGTGTGTGTACCGCATCGCGCTGCCCGGCTTCGAGGACAAGGTCGGCCTGCCGCAGCAGCCGCACTTCCACCCGGACGACGACGGCCACCACCACGGACACCACCATCACGGCGCCCACTCCCATGCCCACTGAGGGCGCGCACGACCTGCGCCACCACGGCGACGCCGAGGTCCGTGACGACGGCTCGGCGCTCGTCGACCTCGCCGTGAACGTCCGCGCGGACACACCGCCCGCGTGGCTGCGGGAGCGGATAGCCGAGTCGCTGGGCTCCCTCGCCGCCTACCCGGACGGGCGGGCGGCGCGGGCGGCGGTGGCGGCGCGGCACGGGCTGCCGGTGGAGCGGGTGCTGCTGACGGCGGGGGCGGCGGAGGCGTTCGTGCTGCTCGCCCGCGCCCTGAAGGTGCGCCGGCCGGTGGTCGTGCACCCGCAGTTCACGGAGCCGGAGGCCGCCCTGCGGGACGCCGGGCACACCGTCGACCGGGTGCTGCTGCGGGAGGAGGACGGGTTCCGGCTCGACCCGGCGGCCGTCCCCGAGGAGGCCGACCTGGTGGTGATCGGCAACCCGACCAACCCGACGTCGGTACTGCACCCGGCCGCCTCCCTCGCCCGACTCGCCCGTCCCGGGCGGACGTTGGTGGTGGACGAGGCGTTCATGGACGCGGTACCGGGCGAGCGGGAGGCGCTGGCGGGGCGGACGGACGTGCCGGGGCTGGTCGTGCTCCGCAGTCTGACCAAGACCTGGGGGCTGGCCGGCCTGCGGATCGGCTACGTCCTCGCCGCCCCGGACACCATCGCCGACCTGGAGCGCGCCCAGCCCCTGTGGCCGGTCTCCACACCCGCGCTCACCGCCGCCGAGACCTGTGTGTCACCACGGGCCCTGGCGGAGGCGGCCCACGCGGCCCACCGCATCGCCGCCGACCGGGCCCATCTCGTCGCGGGGCTCGGCGCGTTCGCCGCGGCCGGGCTCCGGGTCGTCGAGCCGGCCGAGGGTCCCTTCGTCCTCGTACGACTGCCCGGGGCGGCCGAGGTACGACGGCGTCTGCGCGACCTCGGGTACGCGGTCCGGCGTGGTGACACCTTCCCCGGGCTGGGCGAGGAGTGGCTGCGGCTGGCGGTGCGGGACCGGGCTACGGTCAGGCGGTTCCTGACCGCACTGGAGCGGGCGCTGGACCCGGCGGATCGCTGAGCCGGGCCGCCCGCTCATGGGCGCCCCGGCTCAGCCGGGGCAGCCGTCCCCGGTGCCGCTGTCCCTCGCCGCTCAGGCCTTCCGGCGGTGTGCCAGTGCCACCGCTCCGCCGCCCGCCACGAGGAGGGCGAGTGCGCCGCCCGCGATGTACGGCGTCATGGAGTTGCCGCCGGTCTCCGCGAGACCGTCGTCGGCGGCCTCGCCCTGGGGCTTCACACCGTCGGCCGGGTCGGTGCCGGTGCTCGGGGCGCCGCTCGGGTCGGTCTGCTGCGCGGCCCCGGCCGGGGTCTCGCAGGTCGCCTCGGCCAGGGTCAGGGTGCCCTGGACGTCGGCGACGTTCAGCTTCAGCGGGTTGACCGAGACCTTGAGTTCGAGGGCGGTGGCGGCGGCCGTACGCGACGTGGTCTGCGTCTTGGAGTAGTCCAGCCGCACGTCGCCGACGCCGGGCACCTCGACGTCGGTGGTGCCGCCCGCGGTCAGCGTGACCTTCTTGCCCAGCACGGTGACATCGCCGAGCAGGTTGGACGAGGCGGTCGGCGTCTTCCCGGCCTCGCAGGTCGCCTTGGAGGTGACCTGGCCGACCTCGATGAGCGAGAGGAGCGGCAGACCGGGCAGGTGGACCTTGGCGTGGGTGAGGTTGGTGTACCCCTCCGCCTTGCCGCCCTCGACGGTCGCCTTCGACTTGGCGACCTCGGCGTTCAGCACGTTGAAGGACCGGCCGCCGTCGACGCCGTTCAACTGGGCCGTCAGCGTCGCCTTTTCGGCGCTCTGCGGCGCCTGGACCTCGTTCAGGGAGACCGCGAGCGGGACGTTCACGGTCTTGTTGAGCAGGGAGACGTCGAGCCCGGTACGCAGCACGACGGCGCTGGCGCGGCCCTCGTCACCGGTCGCGTGGGCGGTGCCGGCGGCGCCCAGCACCGCGGGACCTGTGGTCAGGGCGGCGGCCGTCGCGACGCCGGCGAGACGGCGTGCGGGCAGGCGGAAGTTCTTGCCGTTCAAGGTGGGGACCCCTCGGAGGAGACTTGCTCGGGACCTGCCAAGAATCGCGCATACGGGATGCCCGGTCAGCATCCTGCCGTGAGTTCACCCCTACGTGTGTTTCCCGTGCAGGTTTTCGAACCCCGGGGCACGCACGTTCTCCACAGTCACAGGCGCAACGGGCGCCTCAGCCCACGATCTTCCCGTTCAGGACGATACGTCGAGGCGCCGCCAGCACCCGTACGTCGGCCCGCGGGTCGGTCTCGTACACCACGAGGTCCGCCGCGGCCCCCTCCTCCAGGCCCGGTCGGCCGAGCCAGGTCCGGGCCGCCCAGGTGGTCGCCGCGAGGGCCTCGACGGCAGGGATGCCCGCGGTGACCAGTTCCGACACCTCGGCCGCCACCAGACCGTGCGGCAGGGTGCCGCCCGCGTCCGTGCCGACGAAGACCGGGATACCGGCGTCGTAGGCGGAGCGGACGGTGTCGTAGCGGCGTTCGTGGAGGCGGCGGATATGCGCCGACCACTGCGGGAACTTGGACTCGCCGCCGTCGGCCAGCTTGGGGAAGGTCGCGATGTTCACCAGGGTGGGGACGATGGCCACCCCCCGCTCGGCGAACAGCGGGATCAGATCGTCCGTGAGGCCCGTCGCGTGCTCGATGCAGTCGATGCCCGCCTCGACCAGGTCCCTCAGCGAGCTCTCGGCGAAGCAGTGCGCGGTGACCCGGGCGCCCAGCCGGTGGGCCTCGGCGATGCCCGCCTCGACCGCCTCGCGCGGCCAGCTGGGGGCCAGGTCGCCGAGGTCGCGGTCGATCCAGTCGCCGACCAGCTTGACCCAGCCGTCACCGCGCCGGGCCTCCTGGGCGACGTAGGCGACCAGGTCCGCCGGCTCGATCTCGTGGGCGTAGCCGCGGATGTAGCGGCGGGTACGGGCGATGTGCCGGCCGGCCCTGATGATCTTCGGCAGGTCGTCGCGGTCGTCGACCCAGCGGGTGTCGGAGGGCGAACCGGCGTCCCGGATCAGCAGGGTGCCCGCCTCGCGGTCGGTGAGCGCCTGCTTCTCCGCGACGTCGTCGGCCACCGGGCCGTGCGCGCCGAGGCCGACATGGCAGTGCGCGTCGACGAGGCCGGGCAGGGCCCAGCCCTCGACGCTGCGGGTGTCGTCTGCACGGGCCGGCCGGTCGTAGGTGATGCGGCCGTCGACCACCCACAGCTCGTCGTGGATGTCGTCCGGTCCGACGAGCACCCGCCCCTTTACATGCAACACCGCCTGATCGCTCATGCCACGCACGATAGTTCGTCGGCTGCGGGTCCGTTGTGGCTGGTCGCGCCCACGCGGCGGAGCCGCATGTCGATACAGCCCCGCGCCCCTAGGGGGCGTTGTCCTCCTCCTCGACCTCGGCCATCGCCGGGTCCAGGAGCCGTGACAGGAAGTGGCGGGTGCGTTCGTGCTGGGGGGCGCCGATGACCTGGTCCGGGGTGCCGTCCTCGACGATCACGCCGCCGTCCATGAAGACGACCCGGTCGGCGACCTCGCGCGCGAAGGTCATCTCATGGGTGACGACCATCATCGTCATGCCCTCGTGGGCGAGCATGCGCATGACGGCGAGGACGTCCCCGACCAGCTCGGGGTCCAGCGCGGACGTCGGCTCGTCGAACAGCATCACCTGGGGGCCCATGGCGAGGGCGCGGGCGATGGCGACGCGCTGCTGCTGGCCGCCGGAGAGGGACGCCGGGTACGCGGTCGCCTTCTCCGCGAGGCCCACCCGCTCCAGGTTCTCGGCGGCGACCTTGGCCGCGGTGGCCTTGTTGCGCCGCAGGACCCGGCGCTGCGGCAGCGCGAGGTTCTCGGTCACCGTGAGGTGCGGGAACAGGTTGAACTGCTGGAAGACCATGCCGATACGGCGGCGTACGGCGTCGATGTCGACGTCCGGGTCGGTGAGCTCGGTGCCGCCGACGAAGACCTGGCCCTTGGTGGGCTCCTCCAGCAGGTTCACGCAGCGCAGCAGCGTCGACTTGCCGGAGCCGGACGGGCCGATGACACAAACGACCTCGCCCTGCTTGATCTCCAGGTCGATGCCGCGCAGCACCTGGTTGTCGCCGAAGGACTTGTGCAGGTCACGGACCTGGATCTCTGCCCTGGTACTCACTTGACGGCCTCCTGGGCCTTCGCCTCCATACGGCGTACGACGAAGCCGAGCGGGATCGTGACCAGCAGATAGCACAGGCCCGCGACCAGGATCGGCGTGGAGTTGGCGGTGGTGCTGGCCAGGTCGCGGCCGAACTTGGACAGTTCGCGCTCCTCCAGCGTGACACCGAGGAGCAGCACGAGGGAGGAGTCCTTGAAGAGGATGATGAACTCGTTCGTCATCGGCGGGAGGATGATCCGGAACGCCTGCGGGATGATGATCGAGATCATGGCCCGTGCGGGCGAGAAGCCGAGC
Source organism: Streptomyces sp. NPDC059010 (assembly GCF_042740355.1). Taxonomy (NCBI): domain Bacteria; kingdom Bacillati; phylum Actinomycetota; class Actinomycetes; order Kitasatosporales; family Streptomycetaceae; genus Streptomyces; species Streptomyces sp. NPDC059010. The sequence goes on along the minus strand of NZ_JBHYJA010000004.1, from coordinate 217,227 downwards.
GAACGGGCCGCCTCCATCTGCCCCTTGGGCACCGCCTGGATGCCGGCCCGGAAGGTCTCCGCCAGGTAGGCGGCGCCGACCAGGCCGAGCGCGATGGCGGCCTTGCCGTAGGTGCCGCCGACGATCTCCGTGCCCGGGAAGGCCAGGGGGATCGCCACGCCGATGAAGATGAAGATCAGCAGGGCGGGCAGGCCCCGGAAGATCTCGATGTAGACGCCCGCCACCCAGCGGTACGGTCCGACGGACGACAGGCGCATCAGCGCCAGCACCAGTCCGAGTACCAGGGCGAAGACGAACCCGGACACGGTGTAGAGCACCGTGTTCTTCAACGCCAGCGTGATGACGTCCGGGAACATCTGCCGCGCGACGTCCTCCTGCGCGAACTGGTTCTGCAGCCGGTCCCAGTCGGCCGCGAACGCGAAGGCGATCACGGCCGCGACGAAGACGACGTACTGGATGCCGCGCGACAGACGGCGCTTCTGACGCCGGGTCAGGCCCTTTTTCTTCGGCTGGAGTTGTGCGTCGGTGTCGGTCATCGGTCAGGAGGAGGCCGGAGCGGGGGAGGCGGCGGACTCGTCGTACGGGCCGATCCACTTCTCGTACAGCTTCTTGTACGTGCCGTCGGCCTTGGCGTCCTTGATCGCCTTGTTGATGGCCTCGCGGAGCTTGTCGTTGCCCTTCTTCACCGTGACGCCGTACTGCTCACCGGTGTTGACCTGCTCGGCGACCTCGAAGGCGGCCGCGTTGGCCTTGTCCTTCAGCCAGCCCTGGACGACCGGGTAGTCGATGACGACGGCCTCGACCTGGCCGGTGCGCAGGCCGTTGAGCACGGCGTCGGAGGACTCGAAGGAGACCGGGTCCAGGCCCTTGCTCTTGGCGTAGTCCTCACCGGTGGTCTGCGCCTGGGCGCCGACCTTCCTGCCCTTGAGGTCCGCGAAGGAGGAGATGCCGCTCTTCTTGTCGGCGAGGACGGCCTGGGTGGCCTCGAAGTACGGGTCCGAGAAGTCGACGTTCTTCTTGCGCTCCTCGGTGATGGTCATGCCGGCCGCGGCGAGGTCGCACTCGCCGGAGTTCAGGAACGCACCGGTCTTGAAGTTCTCGAAGGGCGTGTCGAGGATGTTCTGCTTCACGCCCAGGTCGTCGGCGACGAGGTCGATGAGGGAGACGTCGAAGCCCTGCACCTTGCCGTCGATCTCCGACTGGAAGGGCGGGTACGGCAGGTGGGTGCAGGTGGTGAGCTGGCCCGCCTTGACGAGCTCGACACCGCCGGCCGCGGTCTTCGTGCCGCCACCGCCGTTGTCGCTGGAGGTGCAGCCGGCCACGAGCACCAGCCCGGCCGTCGCGGTGGTGGCGGCCAGAACGCGGGTCCGGCGCCCGAGGGTCGTCTTCACGGGGGGCCTCCTGTCAGGGAACTGTGGGTTCCGATTATAAGGATGGGTTTGAGTGTCTCAAACCAAACCGATGGCCATGGAGTCGTTCTACCTAAGATCGGCGGAGTAGACCTCCACGAAGTACCCGAAGCGGCAGACCTCCACGAAGAAAGCGAGCGCTCTCCATGACCCACCCATTCCTCGATCTGCCTCCGTTGGACGCCGCGCGCTTCGCCTCGATCGAGGACCGGGTGGCCCGGCTGCTCGACACCCGGCAGGACGTCGTGATCATGCAGGGTGAGGCGCTGCTGCCGCTGGAAGGGGCGATCCGGGGGACGGCCGGGCCCGGCACGACCGCGCTGAACGTGATCACCGGTCCGTACGGGCAGACCTTCGGGAACTGGCTGCGGGACTGCGGGGCGACCGTGATCGATCTGGCGGTGCCCTTCCATACGGCGGTCACGGCCGACCAGATCCGGGAGGCCTTCGCCGAGCATCCCGGGATCGACTTCGTGTCCCTGGTGCACGCGGAGGCTGCGACCGGCAACACCAATCCGGTCGCGGAGATCGGCGAGGTCGTGCGGGCGCACGGGGCGCTGTTCTACCTGGACGCGGTGGCGTCGATCGGGGCGGAGCCGGTGCTGCCGGACGCGTGGGGCGTGGACCTGTGCGTCATCGGGGCGCAGAAGGCGATGGGCGGTCCGGCCGGGGTGTCGGCGGTGTCGGTGAGCGAGCGGGCGTGGGCCGGGATGGCGGCGAATCCGGGGGCGCCCCGGCGGTCGTATCTGTCGCTGCTGGACTGGAAGGAGCGCTGGATCGACGGCGGGCGCAAGGCGCTGCTGCATGCGCCCGCGCAGCTGGAGATGCTGGCGCTGGAGGCTTGCGTGGAGCGGATCGAGGGGGACGGGCTCGCGTCGGCGATGGCGCGGCACCGGGCCGCCGCGGCCTCCGCCCGGGCCGGGGCGGTGGCTCTCGGCGGGGGGCTGGAGCCGTATGTGTACGAGGACCGGGAGGCCGCTCCGGTGGCCACGACGTTGCGGGCGCCGGTGGGGGTGGTGGCGTCGGAGGCGGTGGCTCGGGCGCTGGAGGTCGACCCCGTGGTGCCGCTCGCCGCGGGAAGCGGGGCGTTGGCCAAGGAGATGATCCGGGTCAATCACTACGGGGCGGATGCGACGGTGGGGGCCGTGCGGGCGAGTCTGGCGGCGCTGGGGACGGCGCTGGCGGAGCAGGGGCTGGCCGTGGATGTGGAGGGGGCGCTGCGGGCCGTCGAGGAGGCCTGGCGGTAGTCGTCCCCTGCTGAACCGGCGGGCGTCACTGGGCACCGGGCGGGACCTCGAAGAACCAGTCGGGGTGTGCGGGTGCCTCGTAGTCGGCGTCCAGCAGCACCTTGTCGACCCTGCTCTTGACCGCTGCGGCGCTGTTCCTCGCCCCGCCGATCTCGCGTATGGCGGTCCGGAAGAGGGTGAAGTCCCGCTGGTCCAGGGCCTTCTGGCAGTCCTGGCTGCCCTGCCGGGCCTGGGCGCCGAACTGCTGCCAGAGCAGCCGGGCCCGCAGGTCGGGGATCCGGAAGTAGGAGCCGTTCGCCCACTGCGCGACCTTGCCCAGGTTGACGCAGGCGGGGCGGACCGGGCTCAGGGCCTGCTTCAGGTCGGTCCAGTCGACGTCCTTGGCCGCCGCGATGGTGCGCAGCTCGTTGACGAAATGGTCGGCGTGGGCGTTGGCGTGCCAGATCAGGTAGTGCCCGCCGAGGCGGTACCAGGCGTGCACCTGCTCCGCCTTCCTGTCGGCGGACACCGGCGCGTCGGCGACGCCGCCCCACTGCTGCGTGGCGCGCTGGGCGGCGCTCGCGGTGACGATGCGGAGCTTCTGCCGCGCCTGGCCGACCGTTTCCACCGCGGCGATCCCCACGGCCACCGCGCAGAGCACGGACACGGTGACACGCCGGGCGCGCCGCGCCGATGGGCCTCTCCCGGGAGCGGCCGTCCGGGCAGGCCGGGCGGGGCGGGCAGGCCGGGCCGACCGCCACGCCCGGGACGCTCCCGCGCGAGCGCAGGCGGAGCCGGCTGCCGCGACGACGACTGCCGTGACGGCCCCCAGGACCAGGGTGCCGTTGACCAGGAAGAGAAACGCCGGCCCCAGCGACTGCCAGGGAGGCGTCCATGTGCAGCTGGACCCAAGGGTGTTCAGGGGCGCGACGCATCCGTCCGAGGAGGTGAGCAGGATCATCCCCGCGAGGCTCGGCAGGGCCGCCGTCTCGGCTGCGATCAGCGCGCCGAGCAGCCGGTAGGGACCGCTCCTCGCGACGGCCGTGATCGCCGCGACCGCTGTCGCCGACACCAGGGCCACGAGCAGCCAGGCCACATAGCTCCACGCGAACATGCCCCCGCGCTGCTCCGGGCCGGGCTGCCAGGTGTGCATGTACGCCTGCACACCCGCGACGGCGACCCAGCCCACGGCCCCGCCCAGCAGTCCCGGCAGCAGGACCCGGCGCAGCGGCGGAATCGCGTCCCCGGGTGCCGCCGCGCGGGCGCCGGTGCCCTGCAGGGCACCCTCGGCCCAGCGGGGCACGGCCGTGCGTGGGCCGGCCGCCCAGGCCAGCAGCGGCACCACCCAGAACACGGCGACCGCGGCAGGGACCAGGGGCAGCAGCAGTGTGCTCTGCACCGGGGGCATCACCGCGGTGATCGCGGACAGCATGGCCGGGTGACCGGTGAGGCGGCCGGGGAAGTCGTACAGCAGAGCCGCGTGCACCCCGTCAGAGGAGAACGAGAACCCGTTCGCGAACGGTCCCCCGACCTGTCCCCACCAGGCGAGCCAGCAGGACAGCAGCACGACGGCGGCCGCCAGGCTGACAAGGAGCACCGGCCGCAGGGTCCGTCCCCGCCAGGTCCTGGTCCACAGACGGGCGCACTGGGCCACCCACACGGCGTACACCACGCCGGCGCACACGACGAGCAGCAGGAACTGGGGGCGGGTCGGATACCACTCGGCACCCGAGCCGAAGCCGGTGATCAGGTTGCCGGCGGCCATCCCGGCGCCGAGCCACAGCCCGCTCCGCACACCCGAGGGCACGCGTTCCGACGTCAGGACGGCGTGCGCGACCTCCCGCCACAGCGCGATCCCGACCACCCCGGTGACCAGGACCGCCGACGCCAGGACGACGGCCTGGTTCAGCCATGCGCCGGCCACGTAGTACGGCGACAGGTAGTTCAGCACATGGAAGTCGATCAGTGCCGCCGCGGCGCCGGTCAGGAACATCGGCAGCGCGCGGATGCCGAACAGCGGCGCGGGATCGGCCAGGATGTCCCGGCGCAGTTCCCATCGCGGGTGGGTGCGCCACATGTCCAGGAACGACGCGAAGGCCCGCCGTCGCGTGCTGTCGGCGGGCGCCCGGTCGGCGGTGCCGACCCAGCCGCTCGGGTCGGCGCCCCAGCGCACCGCCGTCAGGTCGGCGTAGACCTCCCGGCTGTGCAGCACGTTCGATCGCGCGAGGTACACCAGCGCCACCAGCACGACGGGGAGCAGCACACCCCGCGTGGTCGTCGGCAGGTTGCTGCGCCAGTTCGACGCCCCGAACTCGATATAGGTCCCGTAGATCATGGCGCCCTCCCAGATCAGGTAGGGCACGAGCACCAGGGCGAGGAACACCCGCCACAGGGCGACGGTGACGTAGGTGATGGTCACGTCCCGGTTGGCGATGTGCGCGAGTTCATGCAGCAGGACCGCCCGGAAGCGCTGGGGCTCGCTGTTCCTTCCGGCGAGGAGGCCGCCGTGCAGGCACACGGTGGGACGGCCGTTGCGCCCGAACACGACCGCACCGGTCGAGAGCGCCGTCGGGTCGACGACCACCCGCGGTGTCCGGGCCAGCCCGGCCGTCGCCGCCAGGTCGGCGAGCAGCCCGCGGAGTTCGCCGTCACGGTCGACCGACTCCAGCGGCACGACCCGGCCGCCCCTGGCCTTCCAGGCCGGAAGGACGAGGAACAGCACGCCCGCCGCGCAGGACAGCAGGACCGGCCACCCGGCGGTCCCCCACCAGGGCGGCGGCGGGGCGTACTTGGCCATACAGGCCAGGTAGGGAACGGCCTGGCTGAGGGCACTGATCAGAGCGGGCCCGTTGCCGAGGTTGTCGGGATCCACTCCGGCGGCGAGATTGCAGCCCAGCCTGTCCCCGCTGCGCAGCGTGTCGACGACTGGCAGGATCATCGCGCCGCCGGCCGCCAGCATCAGGACCACCAGCATCGCGAAGCGCACGGTCGTGCCCACGCCGATCGCCCGCTCGGCGAGCTCAGAGCCTGTGTCGGGCCGAGGATCGGGCGCAGCCACCGGCTCAGTCCCGGCTCGGGGCGCCGCCGTCGGCCGGGGGGTCCGGCTCCTGTGGGGGGTCGCTCGCCCCGGCCAGCGCCAGCCTGGCCACCACGGCGTCCGCGATCTCCTTGGCCCGCCGCTCGGAGATCCCCCGCTCCCCGGCGGCCTCCAGCACCTGCTCCCGCACCTGGGCCAGCTGCTCCCGGGTGAGCGGCGGGACGGCGACCGGAGCGGGGCGGCGGCGGAAGACCCTGCGCAGGGCGGCCGTGGTCCGCTGCGCCGAGCCTTCCACGATGACGTCGGCCGCCCGCCTGGCCGCCTGGTCCACCGTCAGCCATACGACCGGTGTCACCAGGACCATGACCTCGCCCCAGCCGAACCCCAGCGGTTCCCGTCGACGGCCGCGTCCGCTCAGCCGCCGTACGACGGTGGCGTCGTCGAACCGGAACAACCCGTCCACGAGCGGAAGTTCGTCCACCGCCACGTCGGCCACCACGTCGCGGACGATGTCACGCACGTGCCTCCCGTCCGACGCCGTCATCCCAGAAGCCATGCCCGTCCCCCGAAGGCTCGCCTGCTGTCACGCCCGCAAAGTTGACTTGCGCACAACAACTCTGGCATGGATTTCGAGGAACCAGCATGTCTGTGGGAAAGGTGGGCCGAGGCAGACCTCCGGGATTCGCCCGACGCTGAAAGCCGTACCGCCACCGGCCGCCCATGGCATCCTCCCCCGCATGACGACCGACACCCCCACTCACCACCTCCCCGACGGCCGCCCCGTCCCTCACCTCACCGGCGACGAGCGCCCCATGCTCGAAAGCTGGCTCGACTTCCACCGGGCCACGCTGGAGCTGAAATGCGCGGGGCTGGACGACGCGCAGGTACGGCTCACGGCTGCCGAGCCGTCGGAGCTGACGTTGCTCGGGTTGGTGCAGCATCTCGCGGAGTGCGAGCGGAACTGGTGACGGGCCGATGGCCGGGGTCGAGGTCGGTCTCCGGTGGGTGTTCCTTCACATGATCGAGGAGTACGCCCGGCACAACGGCCACGCCGACATTCTGCGGGAGCACCTCGACGGAGTTACCGGTGCTTAAATTCGGAGTAATTCTCGAATTCCTTGAAGGGTAGCTTCCCATTCTCTTCTGCCCGCTTTCGGCAGACCTAAACGCAAAGATTTCGCGAACGCCAACCGGCGTATTTCGGGCAGGTCCCAAGAGAGTTACACGGCTGTGACGCGTTCCACATCGCGACCACTTTGTCCGGTATTAACCGGACAGAAGGTGCATCTCGCAGCCATTTTAGCCCCACCCTCACGCCCGCGTGATAACACACCCCAGTCTCACACGTAACCCCTGACGGCCATGCAATTTCGAATTTCCCTCGGTAAATTCAATTCGCATGACTGCCGCACAAGCAGACCTGCAAATCGACCGTCCGGCGGTGGCCGACGGGGCCTCGCTGTGGCGGATTGCCAGAGACTCCAAGGCCCTCGACCTCAACTCGTCGTACAGCTATCTGCTGTGGTGCCGTGACTTCGCCGGCACATCGGCCGTGGCCCGCGACGAGCGCGGAGAGCCGGTCGGCTTCGTCACCGGCTACGTACGCCCGGACCGTCCGCGCACCCTGCTCGTCTGGCAGGTGGCCGTGGACGACGCCTACCGCGGCCGCGGCATAGCCGCCGCGCTGCTGGACGGGCTCGTGGCGCGGGTCGGCGGCGAGTACGGCGTCACCGGCGTCGAGACCACCATCACCCCCGGCAACACCGCCTCGGAGCGGCTGTTCGGCGCCTTCGCCGAGCGGCACGGCGCCCACCTGGAGCGCGAGGTGCTGTTCCCGACGGGCCTGTTCCCGGACGGGCCGCACGACCCCGAAGTCCTGTACCGCATCGGTCCCCTCTCCCTCTGACCTCTCCCCCCACGCATCGAGGAGCGATTCGTCGTGACCATCACCCAGCCCGACCTCAGTGTCTTCGAGACCCTGGAGTCCGAGGTGCGCAGCTACTGCCGCGGCTGGCCCACCGTCTTCGACCGTGCTCGGGGCAGCCGTATGTACGACGAGGACGGCCACGAGTACCTGGACTTCTTCGCCGGGGCCGGCTCGCTGAACTACGGGCACAACAACCCGGTCCTGAAACGGGCTCTGATCGACTACCTGGAGCGGGACGGCGTCACGCACGGGCTCGACATGTCCACCAGTGCCAAGCGGGCCTTCCTGCAGACCTTCCAGGACCTGGTGCTGCGGCCGCGTGACCTGCCCTACAAGGTCATGTTCCCCGGCCCGACCGGCACCAACGCCGTGGAGTCCGCGCTGAAGCTGGCCCGGAAGGTGAAGGGGCGCGAGGCCATCGTGTCCTTCACCAACGCCTTCCACGGCATGTCCCTCGGGTCCCTCGCCGTCACCGGCAACGCGTTCAAGCGGGCCGGCGCCGGTATCCCGCTGGTGCACGGCACGCCCATGCCGTTCGACAACTACTTCGACGGCACGGTCGAGGACTTCCTGTGGTTCGAGCGGCTGCTGGAGGACCAGGGCTCCGGGCTCAACAAGCCCGCCGCCGTGATCGTCGAGACCGTGCAGGGCGAGGGCGGCATCAACGTCGCGCGTCCCGAGTGGCTGCGCGCCCTGGCCGAGCTGTGCGAGCGGCAGGACATGCTGCTCATCGTCGACGACATCCAGATGGGCTGCGGCCGTACCGGCGCCTTCTTCTCCTTCGAGGAGGCGGGCATCACGCCGGACATCGTCACCGTGTCCAAGTCCATCAGCGGCTACGGGCTGCCCATGTCGCTGTGCCTGTTCAAGCCCGAGCTGGACATCTGGGAGCCGGGCGAGCACAACGGCACCTTCCGCGGCAACAACCCCGCCTTCGTCACCGCCACCGCCGCCCTGGAGTCGTACTGGGCCGACGGTTCGGCGATGGAGAAGCAGACCCGGGCGCGCGGCGAGCAGGTCGAGCAGGGGCTGATCGCCATCTGCGAGGAGAACCCCGCCGACGTCAAGGAGTACCGGGGCCGCGGCCTGGTGTGGGGCATGGAGTTCCACGACAAGGAGCGGGCCGGGCGGATCGCGAAGCGCGCCTTCGAGCTCGGGCTGCTCATCGAGACGTCGGGCCCGGAGAGCGAGGTCGTCAAGCTGCTCCCGGCCCTGACCATCACCCCGGACGAGCTGGACGAGGGGCTCCGCATCCTCGCCCGCGCCGTCCGTGAGACCGCCTGACCGGCAGGCAGGACAGCCGGGAAGACGGTCGGAAAGAAGAGAACACCACCACCTAGGAGGCATCGCAACACCGTGATCGTCCGTTCGTTCAAGGACATCGAAGGCACCGAGCGCCATGTGAAATCGGCGTCCGGCACCTGGGAGAGCAAGCGCATCGTCCTCGCCAAGGAGAGGGTCGGCTTCTCGCTGCACGAGACGGTCCTGTACGCGGGTACGGAGACGTCGATGTGGTACGCGAACCACATCGAGGCCGTCGTCTGCGTCGAGGGCGAGGCCGAGCTGACCGACCACGAGACCGGGCGGACGTACGCGATCACGCCCGGAACCATGTACCTCCTGGACGGGCACGAGCGGCACACGCTGCGGATCAAGGAGGACTTCCGCTGCATCTGTGTCTTCAACCCGCCCGTGACCGGCCGGGAGGACCACGACGAGAACGGCGTCTACCCGCTGCTCACCGAGCCCGAGGAGGTGTGAGAACCCCATGACCACCGCCATGACCGGAAGCGTCACCGATCTCTACCCCAGCCGCGGTGCCACGGAGGTGTCGACCCCGCGCCAGGACCCCGTCGTCTGGGGCGCCCCCGACACCCCGGGCCCGATCACGACCGGCGACCTCCAGTCGTTCGAGCGCGACGGCTTCCTCGCCATCGACCAGCTCATCACCGAGGACGAGGTGGCCGTCTACCACCAGGAGCTGGAGCGGCTCGTCACCGACCCGGCGATCCGCATGGACGAGCGCTCGATCATCGAGCCGAAGTCCAAGGAGATCCGCTCCGTCTTCGAGGTGCACCGGATCAGCGAGGTGTTCGCGAAGCTGGTGCGCGACGAGCGCGTGGTAGGCCGGGCACGGCAGATCCTCGGCTCGGACGTGTACGTCCACCAGTCGCGGATCAACGTCAAGCCGGGCTTCGGGGCGAGTGGCTTCTACTGGCACTCCGACTTCGAGACCTGGCACGCCGAGGACGGTCTGCCCAACATGCGCACGGTGTCCGTCTCGATCGCGCTGACCGAGAACCACGACACCAACGGCGGGCTGATGATCATGCCCGGCTCGCACCGGACCTTCCTCGGGTGTGCGGGGGCCACGCCGAAGGACAACTACAAGAAGTCCCTCCAGATGCAGGACGCCGGGACGCCCTCCGACGAGGCGCTGACCAAGATGGCCTCCGAGTACGGCATCAAGCTCTTCACGGGCAAAGCCGGCTCGGCGACCTGGTTCGACTGCAACTGCATGCACGGCTCCGGCGACAACATCACGCCGTTCCCGCGCAGCAACGTGTTCATCGTCTTCAACAGCGTGGACAACGCCGCCGTCGACCCCTTCGCGGCTCCGGTACGCCGTCCGGAGTTCATCGGCGCACGGGACTTCACACCCGTGAAGTGAGCCTCACACCGGTGAGGTGACCCTCACAGCCACGCCAGCGACGCGGCCCGCTCCAGTACGTTCCGTACGGCGGCCGCGTCGCCGGTTTCGCCCCGCGGGACGGTTTCCGGGGCGTGCCGCCCGCCGACCAGCAGGCAGAAGTCGACGGGATCGAGGACGAGTTCGGCCTGGACGGGCTCGTCCCCGGAGCCCAGTACCCACTCCGTGCCCCCGGTGACCGAGAACAGCACCGGGGGCGCGCTGGGTCCCAGGGCCAGGCCGAGGATGCGGACGGCGAGACGGACCAGCTGGTCCAGGTGTTCCCGGGGCGGCGCGGGGACGGCGAGGCCGAGGGCCCGGCCGATGTCGTCGGTGTGGATCCACGCCTCGAAGCCGCGCACCAGGAAGTGGTCGGCCACGGGCAGCCGCAGTCCCATCAACGTCACGGCGCGCGCGGCGAGTTCGGCGTCCCCGGCCTCGGGGGTGGCGAGCAGCTCGGCCGCCTGCGCGGACCAGTCGGCCACGGTCGCCTCGGGCGTACGGCCCTGCTCGTGCGCGATGACATCGGCGCTGCGGCGGTCCCAGGCGTCCTCCCAGCCGGTGCCCTCCGCGATCCGCGAGGGCGGCACCCGGGCCGGCACGCCGAGCCGGGCGGCCAGGTGCTCGTCGGCGGCGAGGAGGTGGGCGAGGGTGGCGTGCACGTCCCAGTCGTGCACGACCGGCGTGGCCCAGCGGTCCGCCAGCTCGGGCAGCAGCGCCTTCAGCCCGGCGACGGCGACGGCGTAGGGGGCGGCGTGCGCGGCGACGCGGGGGACGGCGGGGCGGGTGCGCAGGGCGAGGGACAGCGCGCCGTTGTTCCGCCCCGCGGGAGCCCCCGGCGACGGCCCGTCCAGCAGCCGTACGGTCTCCCGCAGCCGTGCCGCCTCCGCCGCGCAGCTCCCGCACTCGGCCAGGTGCGGCCGGACCGTCATCTCCTCGGCCGGATCGAGGGCGCCGAAGGCCCAGGCGGCCAGCAGGTCACGTACGGCCTCGTGCTCGTCGGTCATCGCCCGCCTCCTCCCTGTGCCGGTTTCCTGCGAGTACCCCTCCTCGCCATCATGCGCCCCTTTCGAGCGCCGGATCCGGTGGGTCGGCCAAAGTTTCCGCCAAGGAGCGCAGGGCGGTGCGCAGCCGGGTCTTGGCGGTGCCCTCGGGGATGCCCAGCTCGACGGCGGCCTGCCGGTAGGTGCGGCCCGCGAAGTAGGCGAGGTGGACGACCTCCCGCTGGGGCTGCGGGAGTTCGGCGAGGGCGGAGTGCAGCAGCAGGGAGCGTTCCCGGTCGACGACCGTCTCGTCGGGGCCGGGCCCGGTGTCGGGGATGGCCTGGAGCGCGGAGTCGTCGGCGCCGGCGTCCTTGCGGTGCCGGGCCTCGCTGCGCACCCAGTCCACGGCCCGCCGGTGGGCGAGCACGGACAGCCAGGTGCGCAGCGAGCCACGGCCCGGGTCGAAGGCGTACGGCCTGCTCCAGAGCTGGGCGAAGACCTCCTGCGCCACGTCCTCGGCGGCGCCCGGCGACCGGGTGACCCGCACGGCGACCCGCCGCACCAGCCCGCCGTACGCCCCGTACACCTCGGCCAGCGCGGTCTCGTCGCCGTACACCAGCCGCCGGTGCACCTCCGCGTCGGCAGTCGGCGGTGCGGAGGTATCGCCCGTGGACTCCACGTGCCCTTCCTAGCGTCCCGGCAGGGCCCGCGCCAGTGGTTCCGTCGGATGGTTCAGTCGGAGAGGGCGTCGAGCAGGCGGTCGACGTCGGCGCGGGTGTTGTAGAGGTGGAAGGCGGCGCGCAGGTTGCCCGCCCGGTCGGAGACCTCGATTCCGGCGCTGCTCAGCCCGGCCTGGCGGTGGCCGAGCCCGGGCACGGAGACGATCGGCGAGCCCGGGGACGGGATGGGCTCCTGGCCGAGGGAGGCCAGGCCCGCCCGGAAGCGGTCGGCGAGGGCGAGATCATGGGCGCGTACGGCGTCCACGCCCAGTTCCTCCAGCAGTTCCAGGGAGCGGCGGGCACCGGCGTAGGAGAAGAGGGCGGGGCTCTCGTCGAACCGCCGTGCGGAGTGGGCGAGTTCGTCGACGGGGCCGTAGCAGGCGTCCCAGGGGTGCTCGCCCGCCACCCAGCCGGCGAAGAGCGCGGTGAGCCCGCCGAAGTCCTCCGGGACGACCAGGAAGGCCACGCCCCGCGGGCAGACGAGCCACTTGAAGGCGACGGAGGCGGAGTAGTCGTAGGCGTCCGCGTCGAAGTCCAGCCATCCGCTGGCCTGGGACGCGTCGATGTACGTACGCGCACCGTGCTCGCGCGCGGCTTCCCTGATCGCGGGCAGGTCGGCCACGCGGCCGTCGGCGGACTGCGCGGCGCTGACCGCGACCAGGGCGGTGCCGGGCCGCACCGACTCGGCGATGCGCTCCAGCGGCACGCTGCGCACCTTGAGGTCGGTGCGGACGTGGAAGGGGTTCACGACGGAGCTGAAGTCGCCCTCCGCGGTGAGGACTTCGGCGCCCTCGGGGAGGGAGGCGGCGATCAGGCCGCTGTAGACGGCGACGGAGGCACCGGCCGCCACCCGGCGCTCGGGCACCCCGACGAGCCGCGCGAAGCAGGCGCGGCTCGCCTCGACGTCGGCGAACATGTCGGTCGGCTGCCCGGCGGCCGCGGCCTCCACGGCGGTCCGCATGGCGGCGACGGTGCGGGCCGGTACCAGCCCGGTACTGGCCGTGTTCAGGTAGGTGTTCTTCGGCGCGAACTCGGCACGGACGAGGCTCTCGAAGGTCTCCATGACCCCACTGTGAGCCCCGGAGAACCCATAGTCCATTGCCGATTTATACGTGGTTTCGCTAAGCAACCCTTATAGATCGGCCGCCACCTGCCCTTTTGCCTGTGCTTACTTCTGCGGCACCGCGCACCCGTCGGGACCGCACGCCTCCGCGTCCCCCTGGTCGATGAGCCGGAGCGGCGAGCGCTCGCCCCACGCCTGCGTCAGCGCCTGCTCGAAGACCTCGGCGGGCTGGGCGCCGGAGACGCCGTACTTGCGGTCCAGGACGAAGAAGGGCACGCCGTTCGCACCGAGCTGGGCGGCCTCGCGCTCGTCGGCACGGACGTCGTCGGCGTAGGCGGCCGGGTCGGCGAGCACCCCCCGGACGGCGTCGGCGTCGAGCCCGGCCTCGACGGCCAGCTCCACGAGCCGCTCGTCGCCCTCGGCGAAGACGGACCGCTCCTCGGCGAAGTTCGCCCGGTAGAGGATCTGGATCAGCTCGTCCTGCCGGCCGTGCTCCTTGGCGAGGTGCAGCAGGCGGTGCATGTCGAAGGTGTTGCCGTGGTCGCGGTCCCGGGTGCGGTAGTCCAGGCCCTCGGCGGCGGCCTGCACACCCAGGTTGTCCTCGGCGGCCTGGGCCTGCGCCTCGCTGATGCCGTACTTCTTGGCGATCATGGGGATGACCGGGCCGGTGGCGGCCTTGTCGCGTCCGGGGTCCAGCTCGAACGAGCGGTGCACCACCTCGACCTGGTCGCGGTGCGGGAAGGCCTGCAGCGCCTTCTCGAAGCGGGCCTTGCCCACATAGCACCAGGGGCAGGCGATGTCGCTCCAGATCTCGACGCGCATGTCTTCGGCTCTCTCCCAGTCGTACGGGTACGGAGACTCCCTCCGGTTAGTGGGTGAACGTTCAAGCAGCCCGGTTCATTCCCCGGTCGCCGGGGCCCCTTCCCCGGTCACGGAGAAGCACAGGAAGAGGTGGTGGTCGCCCTCGGCGGGCGGGTTCTCCGGGTCCGGACGCCAGCCCCGGCCGGCGTAGAAGGCCTGCGCACGCCGGTTGTCCACATGCACGTCGAGCACGGCCGTCCGCTTGCCGTCGGCCCGCCACTCCTCCACGCAGGCGGCGTGCAGGGACGCACCGACGCCACGGCCCCAGTGGTCGGGGTCGACATGGAACTGGAACAGCTTCACCATGTCGGCGGGGGCGCCCTCGGGTGTGCGGAAGGACGCGAGGCCGACGATCCGGCCCTCCTCCACGACGCACCGCACATGCCCGTCCGGCCGCGCGATGGCGCCCTGCCAGACGGCGAGCCAGTCGGTGCCGTCGTCCGGGATCCCGTCGGGGTAGTACGTCGCCCGGGCACGTGCGTGCAGGGCGGCGACCGTCTCCGCCTCGACGGGCAGGACGGTACGGATCACCCGGATCGCGGTCTCTCTGTCACTGATCATGCAACGTTGGACGTGACCCCGGACGCGGCGGTTCCGAGCCGGCTGAACTGCGCCCGGTAGCCGCTCGGCGTCAGACCCGTACGGCGCACCAGATGCCCCCGCAGCGAGTCGGCGGTGCCCAGCCCGCAGGCGCGGGCCACCTGGTCCATGGGCAGGGCGGTGGTCTCCAGGAGTTCCTTGGCGCGCTCGATGCGCTGGTGGAGCAGCCACTGCAGCGGGCTCACCCCGCTCTCGGCGTGGAAGCGGCGGGTGAGGGTGCGGACGCTGACACCGGCGTGCCGGGCCAGGTCGGTGAGGGTGAGCGGCTTGTCGAGGTTCCGCATGGCCCAGCCGCGGGTGTCGGCGCAGGCGTTGCCGCGCTCGGGCGGCAGCGGGGTCTGGGTGAACTGGGTCTGGCCGCCGGGCCGTACGGGTGCGACGAGGGCACGGCGGGCGACCTCGTTGGCGACGGCGGCGCCGTAGTCGGTGCGGATGATGTGCAGGCACAGGTCGATGCCGGCGGCGTAGCCGGAGGAGGTGACGTAGGGGCCGTCCTGCACATAGAGCACGTCTCCGCGCAGGTCGACGTGCGGGTAGCGGCGGCGCAGCTCCTCGGCGTGGGCCCAGTACGTGGTGGCCCGGCGCCCGTGCAGCAGGCCCGCCTCGGCGAGCTGGAAGGCGCCGGTGCACAGGGACGCGATCCGCCTGCCGTCGGCGGCCGCCTCGCGCACGGCGGCCACGATCCGCGCGTCCGGCTCGAAGGGCTCACCGGTGCCGGCGACGAGCACGGTGTCGGCCTCCCGTACGGCGTCGAGGCCGTGCCGTACATACAGGTCGAGCCCGCCACTGGTGGGCACCGGACCCGGCTCGGCCGCGCAGATGACCACCTCGTAGCCGGGCCGTCCGTCGACCTCGACCTTGCCGAACAGCATCTCCGGGATGGCGAGGTTGAACATCGACACGGGCGACGGCGCGACGACGGCGATGCGGTGCGGGGCGTGCGGCTGGGGCATGGCCAGAACCTCCGGGTGCATGGCATTCCGGCCACTACTGTACGACGGCGTGGATCAGCAGCATGGAGACATGTCAACGAACCAGACCCTGAAGGGCGACGAACTCACCTCCGCACAGGGCGAGTTGGGGCCCACGAGGACTTCCGCAGCCCTCACCCTCACCGCCGGCCTCCTCGGCTTCGCGCTGGTCTGCCTCGACGCGTCCATCGTGAACGTGGCGCTGCCCGCGATCGGTTCGTCCCTCGGCGGCGGGATGTCCGGCCTGCAGTGGGTGGTGGACGCCTACACGCTGGCCTTCGCCGCGCTGATGCTGTCGACCGGGGCGTTCTCGGACCGGGCGGGCGCGAGCCGGGCGTTCGGGCTCGGTACGGCCGTCTTCACGCTGGCCTCGGCGGCCTGCGGCCTGGCACCGAATCTGCCCACGCTGGTCGGCGCGCGGGTGGTGCAGGGCGTGGCGGCGGCGGTCGTACTGCCTGCCTCGCTGGCGCTGGTGCGGCAGGCGTACGCCGACCCGGCGCGGCGGGCACGGGCGGTGGCCGGGTGGGCGGCGGGCGGTTCGGTGGCGGTGGCGCTCGGTCCGGTGGTGGGCGGTGCGCTGACGACGGCCTGGGACTGGCGGTGGATCTTCTTCGTCAACCTGCCGGTCGGTGCCCTGATCCTCGCGCTGCTGGTCCGGGCCCCGCGCTCACCGCGCCGCCCGGCACCGCTGGACCTGCCCGGCCAGGCGACGGCGGTGGTGGCCCTCACGGCACTGACGTTCGCGGTGATCGAGGGCGGGACGGAGGGCTGGGCGGCGCTGGCGGTGGCGGTGGCGGCCGCGGTCGCGTTCGTCCGGATCGAGGCACGCCAGCCGCACCCGGTCGTCCCGCTCGGCCTGTTCCGCAACCGGACCGTCGCGGTGGCGGTGGCCGCCGGAGCGGCGGTCAGCGTGGCCTTCTACAGCATGGTGTTCGTCTTCTCGCTCTTCTTCCAGCAGGTCCAGCACCGCTCCGCGCTCCAGGCGGGCCTGATGTTCCTGCCGATGACGGGCCTGATCGCGGTGACGAACGTCGTCGCGGGCAAGCTCGCGGGCCGCTACGGCCCGCGGCTGCCGATGCTGGTGGGGCAGGGCCTGGCCGTCGCAGGACTGCTCATGACGCTGTACGTCGACACCGGCACGCCCGCGGTCCTGGTGGCCCTGATCCTCGTCCCGATGGCGCTGGGCTGCGCGCTGACGGTGCCGCCGCTGACCGCGGCCATGCTGGAGGCGGTGCCCGCCGAGCGGGCGGGACTGGCGGCCGGTGTGCTCAACGCGGCGCGACAGATGGCGGGGGCGCTGGGCATCGCCGTGTTCGGGGCGCTGATCTCCGACGGCTTCGTGGCGGGGATGCGGGTGAGCGTGGTCGTCAGCGCGGCCCTGCTCACGGTGACGGGTCTGCTCAGCTTCCGTCTCGCAGGTCCTTCGGCCAGTTCGGCCTGAACTCCAGGTGGTCGTAGGTCACGACGCACCCCTCCCCCATCGGCGACTGCGTCATGAACCCGACGAGGGCGGCGTCCGCCTCCTTCTCCTCTCCCAGCGTGAAGAGCCGGACGAAGGTCCAGCGCTCACCGTCCCGGGAGGCGTGGAACGCGAAGGCCCGCCCGGTCCGGCTCACCCGCAGCCAGACCGAACTGCCCTCCACGCTGAAGGAGTTGGCATCGTCGGAGTGCCCCCGGGTGACCACCGTGCACACGGTCGGCACGTCCGGCGAGTACTCCAGACACAGCTTGGCCCAGGCCCGCTCCCCGACATGGACGTAGAGCACCCCGGCGTCGAAGGCGGCGGCGAACCCGACGGTGACCCGGGCGATCAGCTGGAAGTCCCCTTCGGGCGCGCCCAGGAGTCGCGGCGCGTCGGCGGCGGGGTCCTGGGCCTCCCCGGTGGGCGGCACGAACCGGTCCTGCCGGGGCCCGGCCCATCCGGAGAGGATGCCGTCCTCGTAGAGCCAGTGCCCGTCGGGACCGTAGCTACGGAGCGGGAAGGGCAGTTCGGGAAGTTCCACGTCCATGGCTGGATTCTTCCAGGCGCCGCCCGGCGCCCGGGGCCGGTGTCGACTTTCGTCGTTCGGGACCGCACCGAAGGGTGGATGCGGGTGCCCGGCGGTCGCTGTCTATCGTCTGCGCGTGGACGCAGCCAACAGTTTGCGCGCAGACGCAGCCGATACACCCCGTACCGACCGGGCGCTCCGGTCGCTCCGGTCCCGGCTCGCCGCCGCCTCGCCATGGACCCGTAAGCGGATCGTCGGGGAGGCCGCGCTCGCCGTCGTGCTGGCCGGGCTCACCGTCCTCGGAGGCGGACTGGCCTTGTTCGGGGCGTGGGCCGTCGCCCTGGCCCTGGCAGTCGCCCTGCTGTCGCTGGCCCGCCGCTCGCTGCCGGCGACGGTACTGCTCGTCGTGTCGGCCGCGGCGGGTGAACTGGTCGGCGCGACACCCCTGCTGATCTGCGCGAGCTGGTCGGCGGGCAGCCGCATCATGCGCCCCGGGCGGGCGCTGGCCGCGTACGCCGCCGGGCTCGTGCTGAACATCGCCTTCTCCGTCCGCAGCGCGGTCGGCGAGGCGAAGGAACTGTCCCTGCTCGCGGCGGCCCTGTCCGCGGGCGTGTTCGTGACGCTGGCGGTGGTTCCGGGCCTCGCCTCCCGGTACCGCGCCCAGCGCCACGCGCTGTTCGACGCCCTGCGCCGGCACAACGCCCAGCTGGTGCGCGAACAGGCGATGGTGGCTCATCAGGCCCGGCTCCTGGAACGGCAGCGCATAGCCCAGGACATGCACGACAGCCTCGGCCACCAGCTCGCCCTGATCTCCGTGCACGCCGGGGCGCTGGAAGTGGACCCGGAGCTGGGCGACCGCCAGCGGGAAGGGGTGGGCATCCTCCGGGAGGCCTCCAGGGCGGCGATGCAGGAGCTGCGCGAGGCGGTGGGCATCCTGCGGGACGGCGTCGGCGAAAGTGCCGGCCGGCGGCCGGACCCGGCCGACGGCGAGCCCCCGACGGCCCGCGTGGCGGCCGCCGTCGACGGTCTCGTCGAGGCGTCGGTTGCCGCGGGCGCGGCCGTGGAGCTGCACCGCTCCGGCACCGTACGGCCGCTCGCGCCCGCCGTCGACCACGCTGCGTACCGCATCGCCCAGGAGGGTCTGACCAACGCGCACAAGCATGCGCCGGGCGCCCCGATCACCGTGGCGCTGCGCTATGAACCGGACAGCCTGGTGGTCGAGGTGGCCAACGGGCCCGTGCCGGCCGGGGCCGCCGGGTCCGCGCCCGCGGTGAGCGGCGGCCAGGGTCTGACGGGCCTGCGGGAGCGGGCCCGGCTGGTCGGCGGCATGGTGCACACCGGGGACACGCCCGACGGCGGTTTTCGGCTCGCCGGTGTGCTGCCCTACGGCGGTGGCGAGACGCGGCCCGGCCCGGAGGGCGCGACCTTCGTCGCCGCGGACGACGACTTTCGGGGGCAGATCGGCGGGGGCGCGGCGGGCGACGGTGGAGCGGTCATCGACCGTTTCGATCCGCACGGGGAGTACTCCGCCATCATGAGCAGCAAGAAGAACATCGCCCTTGGCTGCGCCCTCACCGCCGCCGTCCTCGTCGTGGGCGTCGTCGCCCTCGGGGCATGGGGGCTGACCGCCCTGTGGGACGAGGTGGAGAGCGGCACCATCTCGGCCGACGTGTACAAGTCCGCGAAGATCGGCGACGCCGAGGCGGACCTGAAGGCCAAGCTGCCCGAGGGCAGTTCCCTGCTCACCGAAGGCCAGGAGAAGCAGGGCCCGCCGCTGCCCGAGGACGCGACGTGCCGTCACTACCTGGACGTCGACGAGGACATCGTCTACCGGTTCTGCTTCCGCGACGGGAAGCTGGTCGCGAAGGAGACCTTCAAGGACGAGCTCTGAACGTCGGCGACGAGGTCGCACGGGTGACCGGATCGGGCATGGTGACCGGATCGGGCATGATGACGGGGCTCTGCCATCCGTACATCACACCGACACCGCGCAGGAGGCCGCGTGATCCGGGTCCTCGTCGCCGACGACGAGCCGCTCATCAGGGCCGGCATCAGGATGATCCTCACCTCGGCCGACGACATCGACGTCGTGGCCGAGGCGGCGGACGGCCGGGAGGCGGTGGAGACCGCCCGGAGCACCGCGGTGGACGTGGCCCTGCTGGACATCCAGATGCCGGTGATGGACGGGCTGACCGCGCTGGCCGAGCTGGGCCGGGCCGCGCCGCGGGTACGCGTGCTGATCCTGACCACGTTCGGCGAGCGCGACAACGTCCTGCGGGCGCTCGGCCACGGCGGCGCGGGCTTCCTGCTGAAGGACTCGGCGCCCCAGGAGCTGATCCACGCGGTCCGTGCGGCCGCGGCCGGGAACGCCTATCTCTCCCCGGCCGCCACCCGGCATGTCGTGGACACCCTCGCCTCCCCGGCCACGACCGCGCGCGGCGAGGAGGCCCGCCGCCGCCTGGCCGGCCTGACCGAACGGGAACGCGACGTACTGGCCCTCCTGGGCGAGGGCCTGTCCAACGCCGACGCGGGTGCCCGCCTCCACATGAGCGAGGCCACCGTGAAGACGTACGTCAGCCGCATCCTGACCAAGCTCGACTGCGACAACAGGGTCCAGGCGGCCTTGCTTGCCCGAGACGCGGGCTTGGAGTCAAACGCCGGGTGAGCCGAGCGCCGGGTAAGGGGCGCGGGGCTGGATCGATGTGCGGCTCCGCCGCGCGGGCGCAACCAGCCCCCACGGCGCCGCAGACAACCAACAACCCGGCCCATCCCGGCTTTCCCGGCGGAGCGCTACCGCTCCAGCGAGCCGTTGAACCTGCGGGGCAGCCCCAGCGGGTTCTCGTCCCGAAGCTCCGCGGGAAGCAGCGCCGCGGGCGCGCCCTGGTAGGCGACCGGCCGCATCCACCGCTCGATGGCCGTACCGCCCACCGACGTGGACGTCGAGGTCGTCGCCGGGTACGGACCGCCGTGATGCTGGGCCGGCGCGACGGCGACACCCGTAGGCCACCCGTTGACCAGCACACGCCCGGCCAGCGGCGTCAGCTCCGCCAGGATCTCCGCGCCGCGTCCCTCACCGGCGGCCTCCTCGGCCGACAGGTGGACGGTCGCGGTGAGGTTGCCCGGGAGCCGGGACAGGACGGCCTGCGCCTGCGCGTCGTCGTCGTAGCGGACGACGACCGTCACCGGGCCGAAGCACTCCTCCAGGAGGAGGTCGTAGGCGCCCTCACTCTCCAGCTTCTCGGCCGCCACCGTCAGGAACCCGGCGCTGACCGTGTGCTCACCGCCCGCCCCCGGCGTCACCGGCGACTCGACCTCCGGCAGCCCGGTGCGCTCGGCGACCCCGGCGATGAAGTTGTCCCGCATCCGGTGGTCGAGCAGGACGCCCGCCTCGGTGTCGCTGACGGCGTCCGTGAGCGACTTGACCAGGCCGTCGCCCGCGGCGCCGGACGGCACCAGCACCAGACCCGGCTTCACACAGAACTGGCCGACGCCCAGCGTCATCGAGCCCGCGAGCCCGGTACCGATGGCCTCGGCGCGCTCGGCCGCCGCGGCCTCGGTGATCACGACCGGGTTCAGGGAGCCCAGCTCGCCGTGGAACGGGATCGGCACCGGTCGCGCGGCCGCCGCGTCGAAGAGGGCGCGGCCGCCCCGGATCGAGCCGGTGAAACCGGCCGCGGTGACCAGCGGGTGCCTGATCAGCTCGATGCCGGCCTCGAAGCCGTGGACGAGGCCGATGACCCCGTCGGGGATGCCGTGCTCGGCGGCGGCCGTACGCAGCACCTTGGCGACCAGCTCCGACAGGGCCGGGTGGTCGGGGTGGGCCTTGACGACGACGGGGCAGCCCGCGCCCAGCGCGCTCGCGGTGTCGCCGCCGGCGACGGAGAAGGCGAACGGGAAGTTGGACGCCGAGTAGACGGCGACGACACCGAGGGGCACCTTGTAGCGGCGCAGGTCCGGGATCGGCGGGGTCGCGGTGTCGTCGGGGTGGTTGATGACGACGTCCAGGAAGGCACCCTCGTCGACGATGTCGGCGAACGACCTCAGCTGGTAGCAGGTACGGGCGAGTTCGCCGGTGAGGCGGACCGGGCCGAGCGCGGTCTCGGCGTCGGCGGCCTCCACCAGCTGGTCCTTGGCCGCCTGCAGCCGGTCGGCGGCGCTGCGCAGGAAGGCCGCGCGGACCGTGCGGTCGGCGAGGGAGCCGCGCGCGGCGTGCGCGGCGCGGACGGCGGCGTCCACCTCCTGGGCTGTGGCCTCCACCGCAACCTGTTCACGCTGCTTCCCGGTTCGGGGGTCGACACTCCAGACTGGTGCTGCTGCCACCGCGGGTCCCTCCACACATGTATTGCCGCAGTACTGGGTCATCCACCAGGCTCGTTCGATATACTGAACGCTGTCTCTGATGATGAATATGCTGTTGGAGACTATTTCCCGTCGAACGAAGGGGTCAAGGGCGATGTCGGCTGGCGAGACGGGCGGTGGGGCGCAGGTCAAGTCCGCGGTACGGACGGTTGAACTGCTCGAATACTTCGCCGGACGCCCCGGCATGCACTCCCTCGCGTCGGTCCAGGAGGCCGTCGGATATCCCAAGTCCAGCCTCTACATGCTGCTGCGCACGCTGGTCGAGCTGGGCTGGGTGGAGACGGACGCGACGGGCACGCGGTACGGCATCGGCGTCCGGGCGCTGCTGGTCGGCACGTCGTACATCGACGGCGACGAGGTGGTCGCGGCGGCCCGCCCGACGCTGGACCGGCTGTCGGACGACACCACGGAGACCATTCACCTGGCGCGCCTCGACGGCACCAACGTCGTCTACCTCGCCACCCGCCAGTCCCAGCACTATCTGCGCCCCTTCACCCGGGTCGGCCGCCGGCTCCCCGCGCACTCGACCTCCCTCGGCAAGGCGCTGCTCAGCACCTACACCGACGAGCAGGTCCGCAAGATGCTCCCGGAGACGCTGCCCGCGCTGACCGAGAACACCATCACCGACCGCGAGAAGCTCATCGAGGAGCTCCACCAGGTCCGCGAGCAGGGCTTCGCCGTGGACCGCGAGGAGAACACCCTCGGGCTGCGCTGCTTCGGCGTCGCGATCCCGTACCGCACCCCGGCGCGCGACGCGATCAGCTGCTCGGTGCCGGTGGCCCGGCTGACGCCCGCGCACGAACAGATGGTGAAGGACGCCCTGTTCGACGCCCGGGACCGGCTGACGCTGGCGACCCGCAGACTCTGACGATCCCCGTCTCCCCCGCACGGCGGAGACGGATCGTCTGCGCGCAGGACGTACTGGCGGGACTCCACGCGGGAGCGTGGGGGCATGACGCAGACACTCGCTCATGCCGCCCCGGTGACCGACCGGGGCGCCGTCGGTCTCGGCCGGCCCCGCCGGCTCCTGCGGGCCGTCGCCGTCGTCTCGTGCGTGCCGTACCTCTCACTCAAGATCGCGTGGCT
Source organism: Streptomyces sp. NPDC059010 (assembly GCF_042740355.1). Taxonomy (NCBI): domain Bacteria; kingdom Bacillati; phylum Actinomycetota; class Actinomycetes; order Kitasatosporales; family Streptomycetaceae; genus Streptomyces; species Streptomyces sp. NPDC059010. The sequence goes on along the minus strand of NZ_JBHYJA010000004.1, from coordinate 194,309 downwards.
CGCCGGGAGCCGTCTCGGCATCCCGGACGGCAGCTCGCTGCTTGAGCACCGGGGGAGCATGGCCGTGGCCAACGGTGTCACCGTCGTGATGGACGGCGCGGTGATCGTGCTCGCGCTGGTGCTGACCCGGCCGTGGGGGCTGCGGGTGCCCGCGTGGCTGCTCGGCCTCCCCGCATGGGTGGCCACCGGGCTGCTCGCGCCGATCATGGCCGGGTTTCCGCTCCAGCTCCTCGTCAACGCGCTGGGCGGGACGGCCGGCACCGGGGGCGGTGACAGGGAGCCGTTCCTCGACGACTGGGTCTTCGGGGTCGTCTACACGGGGTTCATCGTGCAGGGCCTCGCGCTCGGCGCCCTGTTCGTGCTGTACGCCCGTGACCGCTGGGGCCGGTTGTGGGAGGGGCGGGTGTGGGAGCTGCCGGTCGGTGTCATCGGGGCGGCGCAGCGTGCGGTCGCGGCAGCGGCGGCCGCTCTCGCCCTGCCGCCCCTGACGACCCACGTCCTGTGGGCGTGCGGCGGCACCGCCGGGCTCGGCGAGCCGCTCGCCGCCGACCGCACGAGCGGCTTCCACGTCATGGAGGCCCTGTCCGCCGTCTTCCTCGCCACCGCCGTCACCGGTGGGCTGCTGCTCGCCTTCCGGCGTGGCCGGGCCCTGCCCGTCAAGCTGCCGCTCGCGCTGGTCTGGGTCGGCTCGGCCGCCACGGTCTGCTGGGCGGGCTGGCTGTCGCTGGCCCCGCTCACCGACCTGGGCGACGGCCCGACACCGCTGATGAACCTGACCTACGCTGGCCAGATGATCGTCGGCATCCTCGTCGCCTGCCTCGGCGTCCACTTCCTCGCCGAGCGTGCCGCGGGCCGGAAGCGTCGTACGGCGTGACCGAGTTCGTCCGCCGGCTGTTCGGGCGGCGGGCGCGCCGGCGCTGGATCCATCTGATCCTCGGCGGCGCGCTCGCCATGCCGTACGTCTTCGTCGGCCAGCTCGTCGTCGGGCCCGCCACCGACTCCCGGTATGTCTTCAACGACCTGCCCCTGCAACTCCTCTCGTTCGCCGTCGGGTTGCCCCTGGCCGCCGTCACCGCCGCCCTGTTCCCGCTGACCCGGTCGCTGGAGGCGGGTGCGGTGCGGTCGCTGTGCGGGGTCGAGGCGGGGCTGCTCGCCCACGGCCCCGCCCGGACGCGGGCCGCGAAGGGGCGTACGGCGGCCTGGTTCACGCTGCATCTCGGGTTCGGCGGGATCATCTCCGGGATGTCGCTGGCGGTGCCGCCGTTCGCCGGGTTCCTGGCCGCGCTGCCGCTGCTCGTGTGGCTGGGCGGTGCGGAGCTCGTCGAACTCCCCGAATCCCTCAACCAGACCTGGGTGTTGGCGCTGGCGCCGGTCGCGGGGGTGGCGACGCTGCTGGCGCTGGCCGGCTGCGCGGCCGTCGCCGGCACGCTCCTCGCCCGCTGGGCGCCCGCGCTGCTCGGGCCCGCGCCGGAGGACCGGCTCGCGGCGGCCGAGGCGCGCGCCGCCGACCTCGCCGTGCGCAACCGGCTCGCGCGCGAGCTGCACGACTCCGTGGGCCATGCCCTCAGCGCGGTCACCCTGCAGGCGAGCGCGGCCCGCCGAGTCCTCGACACCGACCCGGAGTTCGTGCGCGAGGCCCTCGCCGCGATCGAGGACACGACCCGGCGCACGGTCGGTGAACTCGACACCGTGCTCGGCGTGCTGAGGGACGGCGACGCTCCCGGTACGGCCCCGGCGCCCACCCTCGGCGGCGACCTCGACTGTCTCCTGCGCCGCACCCGCGCGGGCGGGACGCGGGTGACGGCCACGGTCGGCATCGACCCCGGGGCACTGCCGCCGGTGCTGTCCCGCGAGGCCTACCGCATCGTGCAGGAGGGGCTGAGCAACGCCCTCCGGCACGCCGGTGAGCGGGTGACGGTGACCCTGCGGATCGAGGCCGCCGACGGGCAGCTGGCGATCACCGTGGAGAACCCCCTGGACCACGCCCCCGTCTGTCGCCCCGGCGGCGGCCACGGCCTGCGCGGCATCGCCGACCGGGCCCGGCTGCTGGGCGGGACGACTCAGGCCGGCCCCGCGCAGGGAATGTGGCGGCTGCAGGTACGACTGCCCCTGAAGGGACCGACATGACGATCCGGATCGTCCTCGCCGACGACGAACGCATGGTGCGCAGCGCCCTGCGCGCCATCCTCTCCGCCGAGCCGGACATGGAGGTGGTCGGCGAGGCGGCCACCGGCGCCGAGGCCGTGACCGTCGTACGGGACCGGCGACCCGATGTCGTCCTCATGGACGTCCGGATGCCCGAGATCGACGGTATCCGGGCCACCGAGCAGATCCTCGGCACGCTCGACGATCCGCCCCGCGTTGTCGTCGTCACCACCTTCGAGAACGACTCCTATGTCTACGACGCCCTGCGCGCCGGAGCCGCCGGGTTCCTGCTGAAGCGGGCGGACGCCGACGCGCTGGTGCAGGCGGTACGGCTGGTCTCGCGCTCCGACACCCTGCTGTTCCCGTCGGCCGTCCGGGATCTCGCCGCCGAGCACGCGCGCGCGTACCCCGCGCCGCCGCCCTGGGTGGCGCGGCTCACGGGACGCGAGAGCGAGGTGCTGCGGCTGATGGCGCGGGGCCTGACCAACGCGGAGATCGCCCGGCGCATGGAGGTCGGTCCGGCCACCGTGAAGTCGCATGTGGCGGCGGTCCTGGCGAAGACCGGCACCCGGGACCGCACCCAGGCGGTGATCGCCGCGTACGAGGCGGGCTTCATGAACGCTCGATGAGAAAACGGGTCGCAAGGGAACGATTGCCCGCATCCCGCTCGTCTTCTCGGGTGGGATGAACAAGACGATCAGGCGGGCATCCGTCTTCGTGCTGCTGCTGGTGTTCGCTCTGCTGGTCAGGGCGACATGGGTGCAGTTCTACGACGGCAAGGCACTCGCGGACGACAAGGACAACCGGCGGAACACGATCGCGCTGTACAGCGAGCCGCTCGGCAACATCGTGGTGGGCGGCAAGTCGGTCACCGGCTCGGCGCGCACCAAGAGCGGCGACCTCGCGTACAAGCGGACGTACACGGACGGCTCGCTCTACGCGGCGGTCACCGGCTACAGCTCACAGGCGTACGGCGCCACCCAGCTGGAGGGCGTCTACCGGGATCTGCTGGACGGCACCGACAACCGTCTGAAGAGCGCGCTGGACACGGTCACCAACAAGCGGTCGGACCCGGGCAACGTGATCACGACGATCGACCCGGACGTGCAGAGGGCCGCGTACGACGCGCTCGGCGACAAGAAGGGCGCGGCCGTCGCGATCGACCCCGCCACCGGGAAGATCCTGGCGACCGTCTCCACTCCGTCGTACGACCCGTCGCGGATCACCACGGGCGACTCGGACGCCTGGACGCAGCTGACCAAGGACTCCGACAAGCCGATGACGAACCGTGCGCTGCGCCAGCCGCTGCCGCCGGGTTCGACGTTCAAGCTGGTCGTCGCGGCGGCCGCGCTGGAGGACGGGCTGTACAAGTCGGTGGACGACAAGACGGTCAGCCCGAACCCCTACGACCTGCCCCAGTCGAGCAGTCAGTTGACGAACGAGAACCCGTCCGCCCCCTGTGAGAACGCCTCGATCCGGGTCGCGCTGCAGTACTCGTGCAACAACGTCTTCGGCAAGATGGCCGTCGACCTGGGCCAGGACAAGGTGCGGGCGATGGCCGAGAAGTTCGGCTTCAACGACGAGTCGCAGGACGTACCGGTGCGGGCGTACGCCAGCGTGTACCCCTCCGAGATGGACAAGGCGCAGACGGCCCTGTCCGGCATCGGCCAGTTCGACGTCACCGCGACCCCGCTGCAGATGGCCATGGTGTCGGCTGCCATAGCCAACGGCGGCAAGCTGGTCTCGCCGCACATGGTGTCGCAGATCACCGACAGCGGCGGGGATGTGCTGGAGAACTACGACGACGGGGCCGACAGCAAGGAGATCGTCAGCTCGTCCACCGCCGAGCAACTCCAGTCGGCGATGCAGACGGTCGTCGAGGAGGGCACGGGCACGAACGCCCAGATCTCGGGCGCGACGGTGGGCGGCAAGACGGGCACGGCCCAGCACGGCGAGAAGAACAGCAAGACGCCGTACGCCTGGTTCACGTCGTACGGCAAGGCCGACGGCAAGGAGGTCGCCGTGGCGGTACTGGTCGAACAGTCGGACGCGGCACGGTCTGAGGTCAGCGGTAACGGGCTGGCCGCCCCCGTGGCCAGGAAGGTGATGGAGGCGGCACTCAAGAGCTAGCTCACTTCACGCCCAGGAGCTGCTCGATCGGGTTGATGGCGAAGTACACCAGGAACAGCACCGACGTACCCCACATCAGCCAGTGGATCTCCTTCGCCTTCCCGAGCACCGCCTTGATGACGACGTACGCGACGAACCCCGCCCCGATGCCATTGGTTATCGAGTACGTGAACGGCATCACCGCGATGGTCAGGAACGCCGGGATGGCGATCTCGTACTTGTCCCAGTCGATGTGCTTGACCTGGGTCATCATCAGGAACCCGACGGCGACCAGGGCGGGGGCGGCCGCCTGGAGCGGGACGATGGTGAGCAGCGGGGTCAGGAACAGGGCGAGTCCGAACAGGCCGCCGGTGATCAGGTTGGAGAAGCCCGTGCGCGCGCCTTCGCCGACGCCCGCCGCCGACTCGATGTAGGAGGTCGCGGAGGACGACGAGGCCGCACCGCCGGCGGCCGCCGCGGCGCCGTCGATCAGCAGCACCCTGCCGAGGTTCGGCACCTTGCCCTGCTCGTCCAGCAGGCCGGCCTCCGCGCTGATGCCGACGACCGTGCCCATGGTGTCGAAGAAGTCGGACAGCACCAGGGTGAAGATCAGCAGGACGACGGTGATGGCGGTGGTCTCACCGAACGCGCCGAACAGGCTGAAGTCACCGATGAGTCCGAAGTCCGGGGTGTCGACGACCTTGTCGGGCCAGGCCGGCGTGGTCAGACCCCAGGCCTTTATGTCGGTGACGGAGTTGATGATCATCGCGATGACCGTCATGGTCACGATGCTGATCAGGATCGCGCCCTTCACCTTGCGGGCGAGCAGCGCGATCGTCAGCAGAACTCCGAGGCAGAACACGAGCATCGGCCACCCGGCGAGCTGGCCGGTGCCGCCCAGCTGAACCGGCACGGTGGTGTTCGCGGCGTCCGGGATCCGGCTGACGAACCCGGCGTCGACAAAACCGATGAAGGCGATGAATAGGCCGATACCGACACTGATCGCCTGCTTCAGCGGCTGCGGGATGGCGTGCATCACGGCCTCGCGCAGCCCGGTGACCACCAGCGCACAGATCAGCAGGCCTTCGAGGACGACCAGCCCCATCGCGTCGTCCCACGCCATCAGCGGGGCGATCTGGAACGCGACGACGGCGTTCAGACCGAGGCCCGCGGCGAGCGCGAGCGGCAGGTTGCCGCCGACACCCATGATGATCGTCATGACCGCGGCCACCAGGGCGGTGGCGGTGGTGAGTTGGACGGCATCCAACTGGTCGCCGAACTTGTCCTTCGCGCTGCCGAGGATGATGGGATTCAGGACAAGGATGTAGGCCATCGTGAAGAACGTGGCGAAGCCGCCCCGTATCTCACGGGCGAAGGTGGATCCCCGCTCGGAGATCTTGAAGAACCGGTCGACGCTGTTCACACCCTCCGGCGTGGCACTTGGCCGGTCGGTCACCTTCTGGGTATCGGACATGACGGGTCGCTCCTTGCTGCCTGACTGATCGGTGTGCGGATGCTGGCTGGATTGTTCCCCTGTTGAACCCGTTTCAGGTTTTCCCCGTGTTACGGAATCAGTGCTGCTCACCGTACGGCCTGCCATACGCCGTTCGAAGCCTCGTACGAACCGCGCACTCGATCGCTGCTACGCTTCCGCTTCTCGTCCGGATGATCTCCAATCGATCACATGTCATACACATGACACGCACAGGCAGGGAGGGGTCACCCGTGGGCACGGTCGTCGACGACGCCGCCTCCGTGGAGTTCCATGCCTTCTTCGACCGTCACTACGCCGAACTGTCCCGCCTGGCCCATCTGCTGACGGGCGAGGCCGACGCCGCCGACGATCTGGCGGCGGACGCGCTGCTGGCGCTGTGGCACCGCTGGGACCGGGTGCGCGCTGCCGACCATCCGGTGGCGTACGCGCGCGGGGTGGTCGCCAATCTGGCCCGTACGAGGATCCGCAGCGCGGTCCGGGAGCGGCGGCGTATCGCCCTGTTCTGGTCGCAGCGCGAGGAGAAGACCGAGAACCCGGATGTCGCGGGCGTCGTCGACGTCCAGGAGGCGTTGCGTAGACTTCCGTTCCGCAAACGCGCCTGTGTGGTGCTGCGGCACGCCTTCGACCTGTCCGAGAAGGACACCGCGCTCGCCCTGGGCGTCTCGGTAGGTACGGTGAAGAGCCAGACCTCCAAGGGGATGGCCGAGCTGCAACGGCTGCTCGGGGCCCAGGGAGCTCCGCTCAAGGTGCATGCGGCCGCCATGGCCCGCACCGGGAGCGCCGGAGGAAGGAACCGATGATGCGGCGGGACGTGCACGACGAACTGCGCGCCCGGCTGCACGAGGCGGCCGAGGCGCACCGGCCCGACCGCGAGCGGATCCTGGCCCGTGTCGAGCGCGGCATGGCCGAGCAGACCCGCCCCGACCACCGGGCGACCCGTCCGCCGGTCTACGGCTGGTTCCGGGTGGTGACCGCGACGGCCGCGGTGGCCGGCGTTCTCGCGGTCGGCGGTTACGCGGTGGCGTCCGCCGTGAAGGAGGACACCCCGCAGCAGACGGTTGCGACCTCACCCACGCCCGCACCGTCGCCGGACGCGACGCGCCGTGCCCCGGTCCCGCCGGTGAGCCCGAAGCCGAAGCCCACGCCGGAGTCCCGCGAGACGACCAGGCCCCCGTCGCAGCCGTCCGCGAACCCCCTGCCACCCACCGCCAACGGCGAGGAGGACGGCCCCCTGTGGTCCGACGGCTCGGTGGACCCGCACAGCAACGACTTCTGGGCGCAGAGCAACCTGACCCTCAGGACGAGTGAGCAACTCACCGCGCTCACCGTGCGGTTGAAGGTCGCGCAGACCGGCGGGGTCACCTCCACCGGCGCCTGGCGCTCGCTGCCGGAGGACGACTTCACGCTGACGGTCGAGGAGAAGGACGGCTTCGTCGTCTACACCTGGGTGCTCAAGGAGGGCCGTACGGTCCGCGAGGGCGACTGGGTGTTCGCGGGGCAGTACGACCATGAGCGCGGCGGCCGGGACGCCGGGGACGACAGCTATGCGATGACGGCCACCGCGAGCGGCGAACAGCTGTCCGTGGCGGGCGACTTCGCAGGCCATGACGACAACTCCGGCACAGACGCAGGGGATTCGTAAAAAAATCCCGAAGGCCCGGCAACCCTTCCTTCACCCGGGGGCGACCAAGAGTCGCAAGGATCCCCCAGGCAAGGATTTGGGTAATGACAGCACGAGCCGAACAGCGCGTCAGCCACCGCCGCAAGGTCACGAAGCGACGGGCGCTGATCGCCGGAGCCTCCGCCTTCGGCATCACCGGTGCGGCGATCGTCACCACGACGCTCATGTCCACCGCCGGTGCCGCCGCGTCCTGGCCGACGCCCAACGGCAGCAAGCCGGTGGCCAAGACGATCCCGGTGTCCGGCACGTACGACGGCAGGATGGCGAAGTTCTACGGCACCGGCGACCTGGGCGGCAGCGGCCAGGAGGAGGGCCAGGACCCGATCTTCGAGCTGGCCGACGGTGCGGTCCTGAAGAACGTCGTCATCGGCACCCCGGCCGCGGACGGCGTCCACTGCAAGGGCTCCTGCACCCTGCAGAACGTGTGGTGGCTGGACGTCGGCGAGGACGCCGCCACCTTCAAGGGCAAGTCGTCCTCCGCCGTGTACACGGTGTACGGCGGCGGCGCGAGGAACGCCGACGACAAGGTGCTCCAGTTCAACGGCGCCGGCAAGCTGGTCGTCTCCAAGTTCCAGGTGGAGAACTTCGGCAAGCTGGTGCGTTCCTGCGGCAACTGCTCCACGCAGTTCAAGCGCACGATCATCATCAACGACGTGGACGTCACCGCGCCCGGCAAGTCGATCGTCGGCATCAACTCCAACTACGGCGACACGGCCGCGCTGCGCAAGATCCGTATCCACGGCGACAGCGGCAAGAAGATCAAGACCTGCACCCGCTTCGAGGGCAACAGCAGCGGCAAGGAGCCGAAGGAGCTCGGCAGCGGCCCCGACGGGACCTCCTGCAAGTTCACGGCGTCCGACATCGCCTACCAGTGAGCGGGTTCGCCCCCACTGCTCCCGCACAACCCTCGGCACCTTCCCTCACCGTGGGAAACAACCACATGTTCACGTTCGACGTCCCTAGTAGTGCGTGACACACGGACCTGCTGACCTGAGCCCCCCTCGGTCAGCAGCGCCGGCAGAGCCCCCCTCGGCCGGCAACAGGAACGCCCCGCCTGTGACGACAGGCGGGGCGTTCGGGCTTGTGGCGAGGGCTAGTTCATCGTCGAGCCGATGGTGGTCGAGTCCGTCGTCAGGAAGGTCGTCGCGGGCAGCGAACCGTCAGCCTTGCGCGCCCCGTACGCCGTCGCGGCGTCCTTCGACCTGAAGGCCGGGGTCGCCACGCCGCTGTCCCAGTTGTTGGCCGAGGAGACGGCCGGCGAACCCAGCTTGGAGAGCCCCTTCTTGTTGCCCACCGCGAGATTGCGGCCCAGCCGGGCCTTGCCGGTGGCGAAGTAGAACCCGGTCTCGGCGTTGGCGTACGCGGTGTTGCGGTTGAGGGCGATCGCCCCGGTGTTGGAGTTCTCGGTGAAGCCGTGCAGCGAGTTGTCCCAGGCCGCGTTGTTGTCGACGACGTGCGCGACCGAGGCACCGCCGCCGCCCAGCTTGAACCCGTTGCCGTTGCCCTCGAAGGCGGAGTCGTTCCAGCGGTTCCTGCCGTTGCCGTAGGCCCAGGTGTGCTCGACGGTGACCGGCGAGGAGAACTGCCAGAGGTCGATCCCGTCGTCCGAGTTGTTGTACAGGCGCGCCCCGGTGATCCTGTTGCCGGTTCCGGAGCCGAACTTCACGGCGATCCCGTCGGCGTTCTGACCGTGCCCGGCGGGGTCGTAGTTGCCGTAACTGTCCAGGTTCTGCACGAGGTTGCCACTCGTGCCGTCGCCGCGCAGCGTGAACCCGGAGTCGCCGTTGTTCGCGGTGACGAGGTTCTTGAAGACGCCGCCCACGCTCGACGTGGCGACGAAGCCCTGGGCCGGGGAGTTGACGAAGGTGAGGTTCTGCACGGTCCAGTAGTCGCCGTAGATCCCGGCGAGCCAGGATCCGTCGGGCAGCTTGGAGCCGTCGATCCGCACCTTCTCGCCGCCGTACGCCCGGAGCGTGATCCGGGCCGAACTCGTTCCGTTCGCCGTGGACTTGAGGGTGGCGGCCGGCTGATAGGTACCGCCGCGCACCTGGATGGTGGTACCGGCGGCGGCGTTCTTGACGGCCGACTCCAGCTGAGCGGTGCTGGACACGGTGACCGTGGTCGAGGCGGCTTCGGCGCCGCCGTTCGAGAGGCCGAGGTGGACGCCGCCCGCCCCCGCGGCGACGGCCACGGCGGCGGCGATGGAGAGGGTGCGTGTCCTGCGGTGGCGTCCGGTGCTCTGAAGCACAGGGCGTTCCTTTCCTAGGCAATGGGGACGAAGCGGGCCGGAGGGGCCGCCCCGGCCCGCTTCTGGCATCTGGTCGCCACCGGGGGCGGGAAGGTTGCCACACCTCACCGAAACCGAGCGAAACTTTCGCCGCCCCTGATCACACACGCACCGATTGACGTGCCGTTTCCCGCTGGTGAGACTCCGAAGGCGCACACCACCCAACATGAACCCCCACACTCACACAGGAGCGGCATGCGCCCACGCATACTCCTCGTCGCCTGTCTCTCGCTGCTTCTCGCCCTGCTCACCGCACCACCCGGTTCCGCCCGTTCAGGAGCTCCACCCGTGAACCAGTCCAAGTACGCCGGCTATCTCTTCGCCTACTTCACCGGCGAGGGCACCGCCGACGGCGAGCAGATCCGCTACGCCCTCAGCCGCGGCAACGACCCGCTGCACTGGCGTGAGCTGAACGCCGGGAAGCCGGTGCTCACCTCCACGATCGGGGAGAAGGGCCTGCGCGACCCCTTCGTGATCCGCTCCCCCGAGGGCGACAAGTTCTACATGATCGCCACGGACCTGCGGATGTACCGGAACAGCAGCGGCAGCTGGGACCAGGTCCAGCGGCACGGCAGCAAGTCGATCATGGTCTGGGAGTCCACCGACCTGGTCCACTGGACCGATCAGCGCCTCGCGCGGGTCTCCCCCGACAACGCCGGCAACACCTGGGCGCCGGAGGCGTACTGGGACGACAGCCTCGGTGAGTTCGTCGTCTTCTGGGCGTCGAAGCTGTACGCGGCCGACGACCCCGACCACACCGGCTCGACGTACAACAAGATGCTGTACGCGACGACGAAGGACTTCCGCACCTTCAGCGAGGCGAAGGTCTGGAACGACCCGGGCTACTCGGTCATCGACTCCACGGTCGTGCGGCACAAGGGCACTTACTACCGCTACACCAAGGACGAGCGGGACCCGGGCTCCGGCTCGCCCTGCTCGAAGTTCATCACCGCGGAGAAGTCGACGAGCCTGACCGACACCTCGTACGACTTCGTGGCCGACTGCGTCGGCAGCGCTGCGATGGAGCGCGGTGAGGGCCCGACGGTGTTCAAGTCGAACACCGAGGACAAGTGGTACCTGTTCATCGACGAGTACGGCGGCCGCGGCTACGTCCCGTTCGAGACCACCGACCTCGACTCGGGCAGGTGGACGCCGTCCACCGACTACCAGTTGCCCGCGAGCCCCCGCCACGGCACGGTGATTCCGGTGACGCAGGCCGAGTACGACCGGCTGCTGGCCGCGTATCCGGCGAGCCCCGCCTCGGTGGTGGACGCGACGGCGAAGGACCAGAAGGGGTACGCGACCGTCACGGAGAGCGCGTCGAAGGTGGTCCTGCCGATGCGGCCGGACGCCGACCTGGCGCGGCTGGCCCCGAAGCTGTGGGTCGGCGAGGGCGCTTCCCTCACCCCGAGGTCCGGCACCCGGCGTGACTTCCGCAAGCCGCAGACGTACACGGTGACGGCCGCGGACGGCACGAAGCGCACCTGGACGGTGGAGGCGGTACGGACCGGAAGCCCGGTCCTGCCCGGTCTCAACGCCGACCCGGACGTGCACTATCTGAACGGCGAGTACTGGATCTACCCGACGACCGACGGCTTCCAGGGCTGGAGCGGGACCAGATTCAAGGCGTACTCGTCGAAGGACCTGGTCCACTGGAAGGACCACGGCGTGATCCTGGACCTGGGCCCCGACGTGCCCTGGGCGGACAAGTACGCGTGGGCACCGGCGATCGCCGAGCGCGACGGCAAGTACTACTTCTACTTCTGCGCCGAGCAGCAGATCGGCGTGGCGGTGGCGGACTCCCCGGCGGGTCCGTTCAAGGAGGCGCTGGGCAAACCGCTGGTGGCGAAGGGCGGTTCACTGCCCGGCCAGATGATCGACCCGGCGGTGTTCACGGACGACGACGGGACGTCGTATCTCTACTGGGGCAACGGGCACGGGTACGTCGTCCCGCTCAACGACGACATGGTGTCGTTCGACGCGTCGGAGGTGCGGGACATCACGCCCGGCAACTTCCGTGAGGGTTCCTTCGTGATCAAGCGGAAGGGCACCTACTACTTCATGTGGTCCGAGGACGACACCCGCAGCGAGAACTACCACGTGGCGTACGCGACGGGCCCGTCCCCGCTCGGCCCGTGGACCAAGCGGGGCACCATCCTGCAGAAGCGCCCGGAGTACGGCATCCTCGGCACCGGCCACCACTCGGTGGTCAACACCCCCGGCACCGACGACTGGTACATCGTCTACCACCGCTTCGCCCTGAACGGCCCCGGAAGGCCGGGCGGCGACGGTATGCACCGCGAGACGACCGTCGACCGCATGAAGTTCGCGGCCGACGGCACGATCGAGCCGGTGGTGCCGACGCTGGAGGGCATCAGGCCGGTACGGCGGTGAGGGTCAGCCGACGAAGTACGTCGGGTTCGGCAGCTTGTAGGTCCGGTCGGCGCGGCCGCCCTCCAGGTCCGAGTACTGGTCGCCGAAGTTGGCGATGATCTCGTACCCGAGGTCGTCCTCGATGTGCCCCCGGGTGCCTGACTTGTACTGCACGGTCGTGCAGTTCCAGGTACCCGGCGTGGCGCAGGCGCTCAGATAGGCCGGCGGGTTCGCCTTGTCCTTGAGGAACATGTGGTCGGCGTCGAGGTTCACATCGGCGCCGACCTTCTTCAGGTTCTCGACGGCGGCGGAACGCTGCGCCTCGCTCAGACCGGAGTTGTAGAAGACCTCGACACCCTTGGACTCGGCGTACCGGACCAGCTCCGGGCTGCCGAAGACGGCCGGGCGGTCGGCCTTGTTCACGTACTCGGCCCAAGTGGTCGCGTTGAAGGTGTAGTTGGTCTTCTTCTCGTAGTCGAGGCTGAGCAGCAGCGTGTCGTCGATGTCGAAGACGACCGCCGGCTTCTCCCCCTTGTGCAGCGCCTTGCGGGCCGCCTTGTCTATGTACTTCCGGGCGGCCTTGTCCATCCTCGCCAGGTCCTCGGCGTAGGGGCTGTCCTTCGACGCCTGGTAGACGCCGTTCGCGTCGAGCGAGGTGCCGTAGTAGGTGTCGATGTCCTTGGCCAGCAGCCCGATGTTGTAGGGCTCATGGGTGCTGTTCGCGGTCGACTGTCCGGCCGTGGCGGCACCGGCGCCGTACAGGGCGGCACCGGCGACGGCACAGGCGGCGGTGACGGCCGCGACACGCAGTGACTTGTGCGATGGCTTATGCATGACAGATTTTCTACGCGCGTCACCCCCGTCTGCGCGAGTTCCGTTGCGAGATCGAGATCTGGGGAGATCCGGTGGGGGCCGGGGATGCGAAAACCGGGGTTCGGGTTCCCTCGGATCGGTGCGATGTCCGTGAAGGGTGTGCATGACATTTGCGAATGCTTATCACGAGAGGGAAAGCAAGTGAATCGAAAGCCGTCTGTCGGTGTGCTCGCGACCAGGCTCTTTCTGGCCGGCATGGGGACAGCGTTCGCCACGGCAAGCGGGGGAACGACCGGTGCGGCCGAGGCTCGCGCCGCGTGGAAGGGCATTCCCAAGCTGAACAGCGGTGGTGTCCAGTTCAGGTCCGCGTCGAGGGATACGACTGGAGCCGGTTCAACGGCAAGCAGAAGAAGACCGTCTGGCTGGACAAGCTCAGCTACGACGGTGCCGCGCTGCACACCGATGACGCCTGGATACGGGCCTGCCGCGACCGGGGTTCGCTCCACCCGGACAACTGCTCGGTGACGAAGGAATACCACCGCTAGGAGAGACTGACGGGTGACACCGTCGGTCACAGAACAACCTTTGGGCCCCGGTCTGACCGCCGGGGCCCTCCGGCCTCCGGGGGAAACGATCAGTACCAGTACGTCAGACGCGTCACACATCCTCTCCGCGAGCGGTGTCGAGCTCTCCTACGGCTCCACTCCGGCCGTGCGCGACGCCCATCTCGCGCTCGCCCGGGGCGAGGTCGCGGCGATCACCGGGGCCAGCGGTTCCGGGAAGTCGTCGCTGCTCTACTGCCTGGCGGGGGTGCTGCCGCCGTCGCGGGGCCGGATCAGTTTCGACGGGCAGACCTTCGCCGACCTGGACGACGAGGAGATCAGCGCCCTGCGCCGGGAGCGGTTCGGGTTCGTCTTCCAGTACGGCGAGTTGCTGCCCGAGCTGACCATCGAGGAGAACACCGCCCTGCCACTGCGCCTCGCCGGTCAGCGCAAGCGCCCCGCGCTCGACGCCGCCGCCGAGGTACTCGACCGTCTTGGCATCGGCGAGCTGCGCGAGCGGCGGCCGTCCCAGGTGTCCGGCGGGCAGAGCCAGCGCGTCGCCGTCGCCCGGGCCCTGGTGCACAAGCCCGCTGTCGTGTTCGCGGACGAGCCGACCGGCGCCCTCGACAGTGCCAACGCCTCTGCTGTTCTGAAGGAGTTCCTGGACCTGGCCCGCTCGCAGGGCACGGCCGTGCTGCTGGTGACCCACGATCAGACGGTGGCCGCGCAGGCCGACAGCCGCTACACCATGGCCGACGGTGTGCTCGCCCCCATGGGAGCGGCGGGATGAGGGAGTTCCTGCTCGGCCTGCGGCTGCTGTTCGGCTCCGGCCGGGGCAACCGCGCCCGCTTTCTGCTGATGACCCTGGGCGGGTCGCTCGGTGTGTGCTGTCTCGCGCTCGTCCTCACGATCCCGGCGATCCTCGACGCCCACGACGGGCGGACCGCCGCCCGTGACCCCCGGGTCTACGCCGGTCAGCCGACCGGTCAGCGGAGCCTGGTGCAGGAGTTCCGGGACCCGCACGGCTCCAGGCCGTTCGGCCGGGTCTTCATCGCCCTGGGCACCCAGGACACACCCGCGCCGCCGCCCGGCCTGAGCAAGCTGCCCGGCCCCGGTGAGGTGTACGTCTCCCCCGCCCTGCACGACCAGCTCCGGCGCGAGCCCGGTCTCAGGGGCCTGCTGCCCGGCACGGAGAAGGGCCTGATCGGCGCGGCAGGTCTGGCCGACCCCAACGAGCTCTACGCCTACGTCGGCACCACCCGTGCCCAACTCGGCGACGGCGCACGGGCGTTGAAGAGTTTCGGCAGCGAGTACCCGCCCACCTGGGCCGTGGACCCCTCCACCTTGGAGATCCTCCGCTTCACCCTGGCCACCCTGGTCCTGCTGCCCCTCGGCATCTTCCTGTCGGTGTGCGCCAAGCTGTCCGCCGCCAGCCGCAACCGACGGCTCGCGGCGCTGCGTCTGCTCGGACTCAGCGCCAAGGGCACCCAGCGGGTCAACGCCGCCGAGACCGTCGTGGCGGCCCTGCTCGGTGCGGCCCTCGGTCTCGCCGAGTTCTGGCTGCTCAACCAGATCGTCGCCAGGACGGGCCTGCCCGGCCTGAAGTGGTACGCCGCCGACGGCGCGGCCTCGGGGCAGACGATCGCCATCTGTCTGCTCGGCTGCCCGCTGCTGGCCTGGTTCGTCGGCCGGGCGAGCGCCCGCGCGGCGGCCCGGAACCCGCTCGCCACCCGTCGGGTCGCCGCCCCCAGATCGCCACGCGTCTGGGGCGGGCTGCTGCTCGTCACCGGTCTGGGAATCATCGTCGGCTTCAGCGCCACCGGCCTGACCGACCACCCCGCGAGCAGCAGCGGCGTCAACGCCCTGCTGGTCCCGGCCGGTGTGCTGCTGACCGGCCTCGGTCTGGTCCTGACGCTGCCGCTGCTGTCGTACCTGCTGGCCAAGCGGCTCGCGCGCTCCGGCAACCTCGCCCTCAACCTGGCCATGCGGCGCAACGAGGTCGAGCCCGGCAGCGCGATGCGCGTGGTCACCGGCCTGGTGCTGCTGGTGTTCTCGGCGTCCCTCGCCCAGGGAGTCCTGGTCGAACTGAGCCAGGTCTCGCGCAGCTCCTCTCCGACCCAGGAGTACGGCCTGCAGCTGTCCCGGCTGAGCCGGGACCAGCAGCAGCGGCTGCGGGAGATTCCCGGTGTGGACGTGGCCGTCGTCGTCATGGACTTCGACGATGATCTGCAGAGCGACACCGACGACGACCAGGCCACCGCCCTGGTCGCCAGCTGCGCCCAGCTCGCCGCGCTGACCCGGCGGGTGGAGGGCTGTGTGGACGGCAAGGTGATGCGCCTGTCGGACCCGAACACCGGGGTCGAGCCCTTCAAGGCCTCCACCTACACGCTGAAGCAGGACGGCAAGCGCATGACCCTGCGCATCCCGGTGCCGAAGGACACCGTGCTGTTCGCGGGTCAGGAGGTGACGAACCTGCCGGGCACCGGCATCCTCGTCCCACCCGGCGAGCTGCCGCCCGGCGCCGTCCCGGTGTCCGCCACTCTCGTCCTCGCCTCCTCCTCCGACCCGGCGACCGTGCGCGCGGTCCTGGACGGCATCGGGGCGATCGCGCCGACGGCCGACGTGGATCCGACGGGCGTCAACGTCGAGGCCCTGCAGCAGCTCACGGTGATCAAGACGCTCCTCGTACTGGGCATGGTGATGGGCCTGGTGATCGGCGTGGCCGCGTTCCTGGTCTCGGTCACCGACCGGGCCGTGGAACGCCGGTCCCAGGTCACCGCCCTCGCACTCATCGGAGCCCGGGCCGGCACCCTGCGCACGGTGCAGTGTCTGCAGGTCGTCCTGCCGCTCGCGATCGGCCTGCTGCTGGCCCTGGCCGCGGGCAAGCTGGCCGAGACCGCCTATCTGGTCACGGGCGGCGGCGAGATCTTCTGGGACGGCGCGGGCCTGCCCGTACTGCTGGCCTCCACCCTCGGCGTCCTCACCATGGCGATCATCGGCACCCTCCCCCTGGTCGGCCGCCGCATCGACCCCGAGCTGATCCGCCGGGACTGACGGGACGCGGGGAATCGACGTGTGAAGCGGGGGGGCGGCCTCTGCGGGGCGCGTGTGTGGGCGCCCCGCAGGGGCGGTTAAAGGGGCC
Source organism: Streptomyces sp. NPDC059010 (assembly GCF_042740355.1). Lineage (NCBI taxonomy): Bacteria > Bacillati > Actinomycetota > Actinomycetes > Kitasatosporales > Streptomycetaceae > Streptomyces > Streptomyces sp. NPDC059010. Next base: position 177,722 of record NZ_JBHYJA010000004.1, on the reverse strand, counting down.
CCCGGGGGGGTGGTGCCCCGCGGGTGGGCCGTCGGC
>NZ_JBHYJA010000004.1:119365-177676 GCF_042740355.1 Streptomyces sp. NPDC059010 | reverse complement strand
GGGGGGGCGGGGGTTTACTGCGGGTGCGCGGCGGCCGCCCCCCCACCCCCCCCCGCTTCTTCGCTCACCGCGCAGGTCAGTTCATCGTCGCCCCGATGGTCGTGCTCCCCGTCGTCAGGAACGTCGTCGCGGGCAGTGTGCCGCTGGAGCTGCGGGCGTTGTACGTGCTGGACGCGTCCGTCGAGCGGAACGCGGGGGTCGATATCCCGGAGTCCCAGTTGTTGCCGGCCGAGACCACCGAGGAGCCCTTGTTGACGGAGCCGCCGCCGTTGCTCACGGCGAGGTTCTTGCCGAGGCGGGCGGCGCCGGTGGCGAAGTAGTAGCCCCACTTGGCGTTGGCGTAGGCGGTGGTGCGGTTGATGACGATCGCGCCCTTGTTGCTGTTCTCGGTGAAGCCGTTGCCCGCGTTGTCCCAGGCGGCGCAGTTGTTGATGACATGCGCCACGGTCTCCCCGTCGCCGCCCAGCTTGTAGCCGTTGCCGTCGCCCGCGAACGCGGAGTCGGACCAGCGGTTCTTGCCGTTGCCCATGGCCCAGGTGTGCTCGACGGTGACCGGCGAGGAGAAGGACCAGAAGTCCAGCCCGTCGTCCGAGTTGTTGTACAGGCGGGCACCGGTGATCAGGTTCCCGGTGCCGGAGCCGAACTTCACGGCGACGCCGTCCGCGTTCTCGCCGTGGCTGGCGGCGTCGTAGTGGCCGTAGGAGTCGATGTTCCTGACCGTGTTGTTGACGGTGCCGTCTCCGGTGAGCGTGAAGCCGGAGTCGCCGCCGTTGATGGTCTTGATGTTGTTCCAGTTGGTGCCGGTGCAGGACTGGCAGACGACCGCGCTGTCCGGGGAGTTCTGGAAGGTGATGTTGGAGACGTTCCAGTAGTCGGCGGTCAGCTTGAAGATCCAGGAGCCGGACGGCAGTGAGGACCCGTCGATCTTCACGGTCTCCGAGCCGTACGCGGTGAGTGTCACGGGCGACGACGAGGTGCCGTTGGCCGTGGACTGCAGGGTGGCCGTCGGGTAGTAGGTGCCGCCGCGGACCTGGATGACGGTGCCGGCGGTGGCGTTCTTGAGGGCGTTGGACAGGTCGGTCGAGTTGCTGACGACCACGGTCGCGGCCTGCGCCTGGGTGGGGAGTACGGCGAGGCCGGTGCCCAGGGAGAGGGCCGCCAGGGTGGCGAGGGCGGTACGACGAGACATGGAGAGCGGTTCCTTTCTCGTGCGGGTGGGGGGATGGTTCACAGGACGGATCACAGGACGAGTCACAGGGCTGGTCACAGGGCTGGTCACAGAACCGCGTCGAGCCAGTCGAAGACGTCGTCCTGCATGGGTGCGGTGAACACATGGCCGAGGTCCGGCCAGGTCTCCAGCCGCAACCGCTCCTCGGCGTGGCAGGAACGCCAGACGGCGCGCAGCCTGGCGTGGGCCACGCGGACGCCGTCGGCGGGGAACAGCGGATCGAGGCCGCCGCCCAGGAACAGCATCGGCCTGGGGGCCGCGATGCCCGCCACGTCGGGGAAGTCGAGATGCCGGGCGAGCCCGGGGTGGAGCATGTAGTACGCCGACTGCCCTCGTAGGGCGTTGTTGCCGGGCACCATCATTTCCTTCAGGCCGGTCATCCAGCCGACGCTCACCGCGGCGGCCACATGGTCGCTGAGCGCGGCGGTCTGCCAGGCGCGGTAGGCGCCCATGGAGAACCCGACGGCGGCGATCCGGCGCGCGTCCACCCGGTCGAGACCGGCGAGGAAGGCGGCGGCCCGGGCGTCCTCGCGGGCCATGAGCCCGGCCAGCGAGGAGCCGAGGTGGTAGAGGTTGCTCGCCAGGGCCTGCTGTGCGTCGTAGGCGATCGGACCCCGGTCGCCGAAGCCGAGCGCGTCCAGGGCGAGGACGACGTATCCGCGCCGGGCCAGCTCGTCGCCGACGAACCTGCCGCTGAAGTGTGTGTCCGCCCACGCCTGGGCGGAGGCGAGCCGGGTGTCGTCGTACCAGGGCCGGACGCACTTCTCCTTCCCGATGTCGAAGGTCGCCCCGTGGTCGTGGAGGAGAAGGACGGCGGGGAACGGGCCGGGACCGTGCGGCGTGAGCAGGGCGCCGCGGACGCGCTCGTGGCGGGTGAGGGAGACGGTCACCAGTTCCCTCGCGTAGCCGTCGCCGTGGATCTGCTCGCCGTGTTCGGGGGCGTACGGCGTCCCGTCCTGCCGCTCCACGACGAGGTGCTGCTCGACCTTGGCGCGGGCCGCCTCCCGCCACGCCGGGAAGTCGCGGATGGGTGAACTCCCCCAGGCCAGTGGGAAGTTGAGGTCCTGCTTGAGCGCCTCGCAGAGGCCGGGAGGCTCAAGGACGTCCATCCGTCCTCCCGCTCCCGGCGTGCCGCAGCACATACCCTTCGACCGCCGGGGCGGAGGTGAGGGCCCGGTAGTCGTAGACGTCGGCGGGGTCCCAGCCGGCCTCGGGGGTGAGGCCCATGGCGATGGCCAGGTCGTTCAGGTGGGCTGGACGGCCGTTGACCCAGGACCCGGTGTCCTGGAACCGGTCGCCGCCGTAGTCCGCGACGGCGAGGGCGGCGGCGCCCTCCCGGTACCGGAACACATTGCGCTCGGAGAAGAGCGCGGACTCCACGCCGACCCCCAGCGCGTAGACGGTGTCGGCCGCCCGCCCCCGGTACACGTTGTTGACGACATGCACCTGCCCGAAGCGCACACGCGGCGCGCGCTGCACGATGTCGGTGAACAGGTTCCGGGCGAAGGTCACCTTCAGATGCCCCCGGTCCCGGTCACCGCGTCCGTCGCCGGATCCGATGAGGATCGCCTTGTCGTGGTCGTCGAAGCGGCTGTCGGAGACGGTGATGAAGTCGGAGCCGTCCTCGATGTCCAGCAACCCGTCGTGCCGTTGGACGTGCTCGCCGTGGAAGCCGAGTGGCGCCTCGCGGTCGGGGAAGCGGCCGTCGGTGAAGGTGCAGTGGTCGATCCAGATGTTCCTGCCGGTGATCACGGTCAGGGCGTCGAAGCGCGCGTTCCAGCTGCCCCGCGCCCCGTCCGCCGGCGACCAGGTGGTGAAGTGATCGACAGGCGCTTCGAGTCGAAGGTTCCGGACGACGATGTTCGTACCGGTGTTGACGGTCAGGAACACCCCGAGGAGCCGGGCGTCGTCACCGGCACCCACCAGTGTGGTGTTGCTCGGCACGGTCAGCTGGATCTGCGCCTTCTCATTCGCCGACCCGGCCTGCCGGAGCTGACGCTGCCGCTTGCAGTAGTCGTACCGGGTGTCGGACCACTCGGCCCCGTCCACGCCGAAGCAGGACATGTACCGGGCGAGGTCGTATCCGGGCGCGTAGTCCTGCTCGCCGAGCAGCGAACCGTCGTCCGCCTCATGCCCGTCGATGTCCCCCACGACCCGGATCACCTTGGGCGCCGCGGGGTCGCCGCCGTTGCCGAGGGCCTCCTTGAGCTCGACGCGGGTGCGCACCGTCCAGGTGGTGCCGCCCGCGCCGCCGGTGGTGCCGGAGCCGGTGGCGGCCCAGCCGACGGGTTCCCGGACGGGGGCTGCCGAGGCGGGAGCGGGCAGCCCGAACAGACACGCGCAGACGAGGAGAGCGGCCACCCTACGCATACGGCCGCCAGTCCCCGAGATACGTCCTCCGCGTGTTCAACCTGGCTTCTGTGTAAGTGAGTTGGGGCCGGTTCTCCGGAACCGTGATCACCGCTCCCGGCCCGCTGTTGCGGTACTCCCTGAACCGCATGGCCTGCCAGGGGTACTGCTCCCGCATGTCGGTGTACGGCGCCACCGCGTCGATCCCGGGCCCGATCCGGGTGTCCCGCACGACGAGCGACGGCCGGGCGGTGGTCTCGTACGACGGCACCCAGGGCCGGGCCAGCTTGTACGCCCCGTCCTCGGCGCCGGAGGTGATCCGGGAGCGGACGGCGAGGATGCCGTGGGGGTTGGCGCGGGCGGTGGACGGCGCGAAGACCATGCCCTTGGGGGTGAAGTCCACCGCGCGCTGCAGCGTGTGGAAGTGGCAGTCCTCGAAGACGGCCGTGGCCCGTCCGAAGACGAAGTCGACGTCGCCCTCGATGTAGCAGTGCCGGAAGTACTGCCGGTCGAAGGCGTCGAGCGCGGTCGTGTCGACGAAGAGGGTGTCCTGGTGGGCGAGGAGACGGACGTTCCCGAAGGACGACCGGTCGCCGGTGACATACGCCGCCACCGCCTGGGTGCCGGTGATGTCGGGGTGGTCGGCGCGCAGCCAGTCGTTGGCCAGGGTCAGGTCGCGGACCGTCAGTCCCGGGGCGGCCGAGGTGAAGGTGGCGGAGCCCGCGGTGCCGTAGGTGCCCGAACCGTCGGGCTTGGGTGTGCCGTTGGCGTTGTCGTAGACGATGACGACGTCGCGCGGGTCGCGGGTGGCGCCGCGCAGCGTCAGCCCGGCCTTGTCCTCCGGGACCTTCACCACCTCGCGATACGTCCCGGGATGCACGACGATCGTCCAGCCGGGTCCGTCCACCGCGTCCACGGCCGCCTGCACGGAGTCCCCGGGCCGGACGTGCCGCACCGGCCGGGCACCGGAGGCAAGGGCGAGGGCGGGCGTGGGGGTGGACCCGAGGGCGGCGGTCAGACCCCCGGCGATCCCGGCCGCCAGCAAGGTCCGTCTGCGCATCTCAGCGGCCCTCCTTCCACGGCGTCCAGTCGCCGAGGTACCCCTCACGGGTCGCCGACCCGGCCTGTTCGGCGGTGAGCTGGGGCCGGTTGCCGGGGACGGAGACGACGGCGCCCGGGCCGGTGTTGCGGTACTCGGCGAAGCGCTGGTTCTGCCACGGGAAGTCGTCCGACATGTTGGCGTAGGGCGCGACCGCGTCGATGCCGGGACCGAGGTGGGTGTCGCGGACGGTGAGCGACGGGCGGGCGTTCCGGTCGGAGCTGGGCACCCAGGGGCGGGCCAGCTTGTAGTGGGCGTCCGGGGCCTCGCCGGTGACACGGCTCCCGGTCACCAGGTAGCCGCGCGGGTTGGCGCCCGCCGTCGAGGGCGCGAAGACGAAGCCGTACGGGGCCGACGACAGGTCGGTGCGGTTCAGGGTCCGGAAGTGGCAGTGCTCGTACACGGCCGTGGCCCGCCCGAAGACGAAGTCGACGTCGCCCTCCACATAGCAGTGCGCGAAGTACTGGCGGGCGAAGACGCCGAGGGCCATCGAGTCGGCGTACAGGGTGTCCTGGTGGCCGAGGAACCGGCAGTGGTGGAACGCGGACCGGTCGCCCTGCACCTTGATGGCGACGGCCTGGGTGCCGCTGATGCCGGGGTGGTCGGCGCGCAGCCAGTCGTTGGCGAAGGTGATGCCGCGGGCGGTGAAGCCGTCGGCCTGGACGAGGGTGGTGGCGGAGCCGGTGGTGCCGTAGGTGCCGCCGCCGGGCTTGGGGGTGCCGGCGGCGTTGTCGTAGACGATGACGACGTCACGCGGGTCGTCGCCGGCCCCGAGCCAGGTCATCCCCGTCCGGGTCACGTCGACGGCGACCGTCTCCCGGTACGTCCCCGGCGCGATGACCAGCGTCCAGCCGCTGCCGCTCGCCGCGCTGAGGGCGGCCTGGACGGTGGTGAAGTCGCCCTGGCCGGAGGAGTGTACGTACAGGGTCTGCGGGGTCAGCCGGGCGGCGGGCGAACCGTACCGGCCGAAGGGGCAGGGCGGCCTGGCGTGGTCGGCGGCCAGGGCGGGGACCGGGGCAAAGACGAGTGCGGCGCCTAGGGTGGCGCCCGCCGTCAGGAATCCCCGTCTGGTCAGGGGCGGTCGGAGGTGGGGCGAGGGCATGCGGGTGCTCCTTCGCGGGGCGGCTCGTGCTGGGGTTGCCGGGGAGGGGCGCCGGAACTGCGGTGCGCCCCTCCCCCGTTGAGCGCGTCAGTGCGTCAGTGCGTCAGCCCAGACGGCCGGCGCCCGCGCAGCGGTTGACGATCCCCGGCACCGCCTTGGGGTTGTCGACCTTGGTCCGCAGGGTCGGTGTCCACCCGGCCCCGGACTGGAGGGTCTCCGCCGGGATCTCGGCGTTGTGGACGGCGATGAGGTCGGTCGGCTTGCCGTTGACGTAGTTGTTCTCGGCGGTCAGCGGCGACTCGTTCCACTTCTTGAGCACCTTGCCGACCTTGGCACCGGCCGGCAGCGAGATGCTGTTGTCACTGGCGTGGAGCTGCGAGGAGATACCGACACCGAAGATGTAGTAGTCGTCCTTCTGTTCCTCGGTCACCACGTAGTGGTTGTTGTAGACGTCGACCTGTCCGAACCGCACGCGCGGGGAGCGCTGGAGGATGCCCTCGAAGCGGTTGTGGTGCATGGTGACCTTGAGCTTGCCGCCGTCGGTGGCGGCGAGGCCGTCGCCGTTGCCGATCAGCATGTTCTTGTCGTGGTCCTGGAAGCGGTTCCAGGACACGGTCACGTAGTTGGAGCCGCGCACGATGTCCGTCAGGCCGTCGTGCTGCTGGAAGACCTTGCCGAAGTAGACCGGCCGCTCGCTGTCGGGGTAGCGCCCGTCGGTGAACGTGTTGTGGTCGAGCCACACATGGTCGGTGCCGTAGACGACCACGGCGTCGTACTCGGAGTTCCAGTTGCCGGTCTTGTTGTCGTCGGTCGGGTCCCACTTGGGGAAGCAGTCCAGCGGGGCCTCGATGGTGAGGTTGCGCATGATGACGTTCGAGACGCCCTTGATCTGGAGGCTGCCGCCGAGGATGCCGGAGTCCTTGCCGACGCCGACGATGGTGGTGTTGCTGGGGACGTTGGCCTTGATCTCGGTGTCCTGCTTGGCGGCGGAGGCGACCCGGGCGTCCTCCTGCGGACCGCTGGCGACCTCGTCGTTGCCCCAGACGGCCGGGTCGTAGTCCTTGAGGTACTGCTGGAGGTCGTAGCCGTCGGTCACGAAGGCTTCGCAGCCCTCGGAGACGGCGTCGATCATGCCCTTGACCTGGATGATCTTCGGGGCATCCGCACCCGCCTTCAGCGCGGCCTTGAACTCGGCCCACGTGGTGACGGTGTAGACGTGCTGGGCGTCGGCGGCCGACCCACCGGTGGTCCCCGCCCCCTCCGAGCCCCAGCCGTCACTCGCGCCGAGGACCTGCCGGCCGAGGTCACGGGGCCCGGCCTGCGCTCCTGTGCCGGTCAGCCCGAGGACGAGCGCGGTGCAGCCGATCAGTACGGCAGCCTTCACTGTGGCATGCCCATGCCATACCTGTGCGTTCATTGTGCGGCTCTCTTCTGCGGTCGGGGTGGTTACGCTGCGGCTTGCGGCCAGGTGATCCAGGACTCCGGGATCTCCTCGTCGAGCCGCCGCACGTCCTGCGGGCCGAGCACCCGCGTATGCAGCAGTTCCTGCGCCACGAGCCGGGCCACGGCAATGGCGCCGGGCGGGTTGAAGTGCGTGTTGTCCTGCTCGGCGGCGGTCCAGTTGAAGTACTTCTTCGTCTCCTCGACCCCGATCCGCTGCCACAGCGCGAGCGACAGCGCCTGGATGTCGAGCAGCGTGACCCGCTTCTCCTGCGCGAGCGCGCGCATCGCCGCCGGATAGTCGCCGTGGGTCGGCACGGAGTTGCCGTCGGCGTCGAACCTCCGCCGCTCGACGGCGGTGGCCAGCACCGGCCGCGCCCCCCGCTCCCGGGCACCGTCGACATACAGCCGCAGATAGTCCTGGTACGTAGTCCAGGGCTCGGTGTACCGCGTCGGGTCGGTGGCCTTCTCGTCGTTGTGCGCGAACTGGATCAGCAGAAAGTCCCCGGGCCGAATGGCCTGGAGGACGACATCCAGCCGCCCTTCATCGACAAAGCTCTTGGAACTGCGCCCGTTCACCGCGTGATTGGAGACGAGCAGGCTGTTCCGCAGAAAGAAGGGCAGCGCCATGCCCCACCCGGTCTCCGGGGCGGCATCGGCGTATTTCTGGGCGGCGGTGGAGTCGCCGGCGATGTAGAGGGTGCGGGGACCCCGGCTCGCCTGGGCGGTACCAGTGCCGGCGAAGGCAAGAGGAACGGCAGCAGCGGCAGCCACGCTGACCTGTCTGCGGGTAAGAGACACAGGGTTGCCTTTCAACAGGGGAAAGTGAAGCTCCCTCAGGGGCGCGGGACTGTATCGATTTGCGGCTCCGCCGCGTGGGCGCGACCAGCCACAACGAAACCCGCAGCCGGCCGCGCACCAGAAGCGACCGAGTTCCTAGCCCTTCCTTTCCTTCCACTCCGCCTGAGCCTCATTCAACTGCTCAGCCATCGTGTCCAGAAAGTCCTTGGCACTCATGTCCCCGTTCAGCACCTTCTGGAGGTTCGGCTCGTTGTCGGCCTTGGAGATGGTGTTCCAGTCAGGCAGGTAGTACGGCAACTGCACAATGGACGTGGACCCGTCCGTCAAAGCGGCAGCAGCAAGCTTCGTGGGCTCGGCCTTCGAAATCCACGCATCCTTGGCCGCGTCGTTGTTCGCCGGCACCTGCCCCGCCGCCTCGTTGAACTTCGAGTTCTCCTCGTGCGACGTGGCGAACTCGATGAACTTCCAGGCGGCTTCCTTGTTCTTGGAGCTCTTGAACAGCCCCATCCCGTCCACGGGGTTGGACACCTGAACCCGCTTACCGGCGGAGCCGACCGGCTGCGGAATTCCCCGGAACTTGTCCGTCCCCAGCGCCTTCACATGGTCCTGGTACGACCCCAGGTTGTGGTTCAGCATCCCGATCGTGCCGGAATCCCACTGCGCGACCATCTTGGTGAAGTCGTTGTTGAGGTCGGCGGCCGGAGTGACCTTCTTGTAGAGCGCGGCGTACTTCTCCAGCGCGGCCACGTTCTTGGGGTCGTTGACGGTCGTCTTCGCACCGCTCGCGTCCCAGAACGACGTGATCCCGGACTGCCCGTACATCGCGTCCAGCGCCTGCGCGATGGACCCGGAACCACCACGGATGGTGTACCCGAACTCGTTCTTCTTGGCGTCGGTCAGCTTCTCCGCGGCGGTGAAGAACTTGTCCCAGGTGGTCGGCTCGTCCAGGCCGGCCTTCTTGAACAGATCGGTGCGGTAGTACAGCACACCGTTGTTCGCGGAGGTCGGAATCGAGTACAGCTTGTCGTCGCCACCGCCCGCGGCCTTCAGCGAGGCGACCATGTCGTCGTTGAGCTTGCCGTTCAGGGAGGACTTGGCGAGCCGGTCGTCCAGCGGCTCCAGCGCGTTCTGCGCGGCGAACCCGGCGAGCATGGCCGCGCCGACACCGCCGACATCCGGCAGGCCGCCGCCCTGGAGGGCGGTGTCCACCTTGGACTGGTAGTCGGTGGACGGGATCCCGACGTACTCGACCTTGATGTCCGGGTTGGCCTTCTCGAAGTCGGCGATGATCTCCTTCCAGATGTCGGTGCGCACACCGCCGTTGTTGTCCCAGAAGACGATCTTGCCCTTGCCGCTGCCCTCGGCGCCCTTGTCGCCGCCCGTGCCGCTCCCGTCGTCACCGCAGGCGGTGGCGGTCAGGGCGAGGACGGACCCGAGGGCGACGGCGGTGGCGGCGCGCCTGCTTCTGCGGATGCTGTTCTTCATTGGTCGGCTCTCTTCGTTCTGGATCCAGCGGAGATATGAAGCTGTGGGGGTCAGTGACGGGCGTACGGCGCCCAGCCGTCCGTGCCCTGGAGGTAGTCGGCGACGGTGTGGTCCCGTGCCTCGGCCTCGCTCATCTGCGGCCGGTCCGCGGTCACGGCCGCGCCCGGTCCGGAGTTCCGGTACTCGGTGAACCGCGCGCCCTTCCACGAGAACCCGCTCATGTCGGTCCACGGCGAGGGCTTGATCGCGGCGGGCAGTTCGGTGTCGCGGATCAGCACCTGGGCGACCGCGGCGGGCTCACCGCCCGGATGCCAGGGCCGCCCGAGGTGGAAGCTCCCGTCGGGGGCGTCGCTCACGATCCTCGACCGGGTGATCAGAAACCCGTACGGATTGCCCGTCCAGGTCGAAGCCGCGGTGATGTAGCCGTTGTTGGTGTCCGATCCCCGGCTCAGCGCGCGGATCACGGAGCGTTCGATGACGGTGGTGGCCCGCCCGTAGACGAAGTCGACGTCACCCTCGATGTACGAGTCGCGGACGTACACCCGGCTGATCACATCCAGCTTGGGGCTGTCGGTCATCAGGGTGTCCTGGTTGCCCAGGAAGGCGGTGTCCTCGAAGAGGATCCGGTCACCGGTCGTCTTCATCGCCAGCGCCTGCTCGCCGTTCAGCTCGTGCGCGGCCTCGTCGAAGTCGTTGCTGAAGGTGAGGTTGCGGGCGGTGACGTCGTTCGCGGCGATCCGGACGGTCGCGCTGCCCGTCGAACCGCCGTACGCGGCGGGCGTGTCGAAGACGACGACGGTGTCGGACCGGTCGCGTCCGGTCCCCTGGAGCACGACGTTCGGCTTGCTCGCGGGGATGAACACCTTCTCGCGGTACGTCCCCGGCGCGACGGCGATCGTCACCGGCACGGTGTTGCCGTCCGGCACGGCGTCCACGGCGGACTGCACGGTCGGGTGGTCGTCCGGCACCCGCAGTGTGGTGCCGATCCGCTGCTGCGGCCCGGAGAACCTCTTCACCAGGGCCGGCACGGCGGCCGCCGGGTCCAGCCGGTAGTCGTAGAACTCCCGTGGGTCGAAGGCGGCACCCCACTCGTCGGTCCGCCCCGTCGTGTTCCTCAGGATCGACCCGCGCTCGACCAGCTCGGCCGTCGTATCGGCCTGGTAGGGATGCTGGACCCCGTCGTAGTAGCTGTTCTCGATCACCATCCGGGTCCTGCCGCGCGACCAGTTCCCGTACGTCCACGTCGGGTCCCCGTCGGCCACCTGGGCCGACAGGTAGTTGTTGTAGAGGTGCGCGTAGGCGCAGTTGTCGGCCGACGGATTGCGCTGCTTCGTGCCCGTGAACCAGTTGTGGTCGACGGTGATCTGCGTCTGGACGTTGGTCGTCCAGCCGATCCCGAACGCCTTGTTGTGGTGCGTGAACCGGTTGTAGGAGACGGTGATGTACTGGCTGTCCTTGCGGATGTCGAGCAGCCCGTCGCCCATGTGCGTGAAAAGGTTGTGGTCGATCCAGACGTGGTCGACGGTGTCCATCTGGATGGCGTCGAAGTCGGTCGTCTTGCCGTCCCAGTCGCCCTCGACGTACGAGTCACGGATCGTCAGATTGCGGATGATGACGTTGCTGGTACCGGGGTTGAGGTGCAGCTCGCCGTGCACGATCTCACCGGTGTCGCCGACGCCGATCAGGGTCTTGTCCGACCCCACCACGATGTCCGAGCCGAAGGGTGCGACGTCGATCGATCCCGACACCCGGATGATGTACGGCTCGGGCGCCGCCGCGTACCTGGCCAGCGAGGCCTGGTCCGTGACGGTCACGACCTTGCCGCCCGCCCCGCCGGTCGTGCCGCCTGCGAGGGAGGCGAACCCGTGAGGCCGGTCGGTCCAGCGGTCGGCGGCGGCCGACGTCGCCGTCTCACTCGCGGCCCGCGCCTCCCCCATCGCCCCGAGGCCGAGCGCGGCGACAAGACTGAGCACGGCGGCCACGACCTTGCCGTGTCCCGGTCTCGGCTTCGCTCTCGGCAAGCGCTTGCTATCAAGGTGCTGCGTCATTGCGGCTCCCAACAGGCTTACGGGTGAGGTGCGTTACTGGGGGTCGATCCTGAAGTGCGTGAAGGTTGCCGCGCCGGCGTGTCCCGCTCCGGCGGGCGCGAGGGCGAACAGGCCGAGCAGCGCACCGACCCAGCGCCAGGGGGTGGCGGCGAAGACGGGACCGGACGACGTCCAGCCGTCCCCGATGTCGTGGAGGAAGCGGCACCGTGCCCCGTCCCCGGCCTCGATCCGCAGCCGTACCCGCCCCTCGGGAGCGAGCCGCGCATGCTCGGCGTCCCGTTCCCGCTCCGCGACGGCCTCCGCGAACCGGTGCACGACATGCACCGCCCCGTCCGCGCCCCGCTGGAGCCCGATCCAGCCGAACGCGTCCCCCAGCACCGCGAGACCGGCCCGCGCCCCCGGTTCCTCGCTGTCCAGCCGTAGCCCGACCTCCACGGCGCAAGGGTTGCCCGGGAGCCGCTGGGTGAGGATGTGCGGCAGTTTGCGCAGGTCGTGGGCGTCGGCCGAGCGGACGCAGGTCAGTCTCAGGCCGTCGCCGGAGTGCTGGGTGGCCCAGCCGTCGCGCAGGTTGGCGGTCCATGACCACTGGCGTCCGAAGCGTCCGCCGGGGAAGTCGTCGTCGGTGGCGGGCGCGGCGGGCGGCTGGGTCGGCAGATCGGGTCTGCGGTGGACGGTGACGGGGGCGCCGTCGTTGCCGAGTACCGGCCAGCCGTCGGTGTCCCAGCGCATCGGCTGGAGGTGGACGACCCTGCCGTAGGCGCCGCACTGCTGGAAGTGCAGGAACCAGTCCTCACCGGACGGAGTGCGCACCCAGCCGCCCTGGTGGGGGCCGTTGACGTCGGTGTCCTTCTGTTCGAGGACGATCCTCTCCTCGTAGGGCCCGAAGAACTCGCGTGCGCGGAAGGCGCCCTGCCAGCCGGTCTCCACTCCCCCGGCGGGCGCGAGGATCCAGAACCAGCCGTCGTGTTTGTAGAGCTTGGGCCCTTCGAGCGTGAACCAACCAGGGATGCGGTCGCCGTCGACGATCAGCTTGCCCTCGTCGAGGAGTGCGGTGCCGTCGGGGTGCATCCGGTGGCCGGTGAGCCGGTTCTTCACCCCGGAGCGGGACTTGGCCCAGGCGTGCACGAGGTAGGCCTCGCCGGTCTCGTCGTCCCACAGGGGGCAGGGGTCGATCAGGCCCTTGCCCGCCTTGACCAGGTGCGGACGGGTCCAGGGGCCGCGGATCGCCGGGGCGTTGACCTGGAAGATCCCCTGGTCGGGGTCGCCCCAGAAGATCCAGAAGCGGTCGTCGTGATGGCGCAGGGAGGGGGCCCAGACTCCGCAGTCGTGCCGGGGGGCCGCGAACTCCTTCGCCGGTTCGAGGCGGTCGACGGCGTGGCCGACCAGGGTCCAGTTGACCAGGTCGCGGGAGTGCAGCAGGGGCAGGCCCGGGGCGCGGCCGAAGCTGGAGGCGGTGAGGTAGAAGTCGTCGCCGACGCGGACGACGTCCGGGTCGGACCAGTCGGCGTTGAGCACGGGGTTGGTGTACGTCTCGGCGGTCACGGGCTCACCGCCTTGCGGATCAGGGACGCCGCTTCGAGCCGGCCGATCCGGCCGTCGGCGACGACGGTGACGATCCGGCGTACGGCGGTCTCGCCGGGCGGGATCGGCAGCCGTTCCCCGGCGGCGAGGGAGGAGCCGACGCCGGGATACTCCTCGGCGCGCACGAACCACGGGTCCCGGCGGGTCTCCTCGGTGGCCCCGGCGAAGATCAGGGTCCAGGTGGAGCCCGCGAGCGCCACCCAGGGGGCGGGCGTGCCGTGGATCGCCTGCTCGCCCTCGCGGTCGACGGTGAACACGTCCGGCGCCGACGCCTCCTTGCGGGCCCGCCAGAAGAAGCCGCCGTACGCCGCGCCGGGGCGGCCGTTGGTGGCGGGGCTGCCGATGGACAGCGGGCCGGAGGTGACGTTGGTCAGCGAGAAGGTGAAGTCCAGCGCCCAGGCGAACTCGGTGAGTTCGGTGGCCGCGACCGTACGGCGCTCGCGCAGCAGCTCGGCGCCGGACGCCACCCAGCGCAGTTCCTCGACGAAGCCGTCGGGGTCGCGCAGCTGGAAGGCGGTGTGCCGCTGGGCGCCGTGGTTGTCCAGTTCGGTCGGGCCCCGGTCGCGGACGAAGGTGCGTCCGCCCCAGAAGTTGTGCCCCTCGACGTCGGGAACGGCGACACCGACGCCGAGGTGGTGCAGGTGGTCGGCAGGGCTGAGCTCGGTGACCGCCGTGCCGGCCAGGGTGGTGACGGGGTGCAGGTAGGGGCGTGGGGAGAGCCGGGCCGGGAGTTCGGGCCGGGTGACGTACCGGCCGACCGGGCGGCCCGCGACGCGCAGCACCGCGGTGTCGTGGGGGGTCATCAGGTGCTCACCTCATTCGTTGGTGCCGGAGGAACCCAGGGGGCGCCGAGCTCGGAGTAGAGGGCGAGGGTGTCGGCGGCGGCCGCGACCAGGCCGTCGATGCCGGGGACGACCCGGCGCCGCTCGCCGGTCTCGCCGGCCTCGCCGCGGAGCAGTCGCCAGGCGTCGGCGGGCAGCGGGGCCGGGTCGGGGGCCAGTCGAATCGCTTCAACGACCTTCATGAAGGCGCCGGTCATATCGGGGGTGACCAGCAGGTCGGTGCCGTCGGTGAGGTGGTCGACGAGGTTCTCCAGCAGGTCGGTACGGCCGTACTCGAACTCCTCCGGGCCGTGGTCCGCGCGCTGGAGCAGGATGCGGTCCTGCTTGTACCAGAAGGTGATCCGGCCGTGTTCGCCGTGGACGACGACGTACGGATCGTCGGGGTCCTCGGCGCACAGCGTCGCGCCGACGACGACCTGGGGGCCGTGTGTGGTGACGCGGACGCAGGAGGTGTCGTCGGACTCGATGTCGTTGGCGCGCAGCAGCTCGGTCTCGATGCCGGTGACGTCCTCGGCGCGGGGGGTGCCGCCGAGGGCGAGCGCGGTGGCGACGGCGTGCGCGAGCGGGTTGGTCAGCACCCCGTCGATCACATCGACGCCGTTCAGCCTGCGCCTGCCCGCCCAGGGTGCCCGCCGGAAGTACGCCTCGGGCCGCGCCCAGGCACCGGCCCCGCCGATCCCGGCGATGTCCCCGATCGCGCCCTCGGCCATCAGCGTCCGCACCGCGGGCACGGCGTGCGAGCCCAGCGACTGGAATCCGATCTGACAGGCGACGCCCGCCTCGGCGACCCCGTCCGCCATGCGCCGGAACTCTGCGTACGACGGGGCGGGCGGCTTCTCCAGCAGGAGGTGCACGCCCTTGCGGGCGGCGGTCAGCGCCAGGTCGGTGTGGGTGGGGATCGGCGTGCAGATCACGGCGACCGAGGCGCCCGTGGAGTCCAGGAGGGCGCCGAAGTCGGCGGACTGCTCCGGCGAGCCGAGGCCCTCGGGGATCTCCTGCGCGGTGAGCGGGTTCAGCTCGCAGATCCCCGCCAGCCGCACGATCCCCTTGTCCTGGAGCCGGCGGATGTTGTCGAGGTGCCAGCGGCCGTGGCCGCGCGCTCCGGCCAGCACGATGGGTACGGCAGTACTCATGGGATCCTCCCTGCGCCCGCGCCTTCGGCCACCGCTCGGTCGGCGGCCCCGGCGCTGTCGATCTTTGTGTGCAGGGTAGGTGTCCAGCCGACGTCGGCCGTGAGATCGCGCTCGCTGCCGGAGTTGTAGGCGTTGTGGATGGCGAGCAGGTCGACCGGATAGCCGTTGAAGAGGGTGCCGGACTGGTGCAGGGCGGTGCCGTTCCAGCTCTTGACCAGGTCGGCGACCTCGATGTGGCCGGGGGTGTGGAAGGCGTTGTTCTCTGCGTAGAGCGCGGACTCGTTCGACACGCCGATGGAGTAGCGGTGGTCGTGGGCGTCGGCCGGGACGACGTACCGGTTGTTGTAGAGGTGCACCTGCCCGAAACGGACGCGCGGGGCGCGCTGGACGACGGACTCGAACTCGTTGTGGTGCAGGGTGACACGGAGCTTGCCGCGGTCGCCGGTGGCCGTGTCGCCGTTGCCGACGAGAATCGCCTTGTCGTGGTCGGCGAACCGGCTCCAGGAGACGGTGACCAGGTCGGAGGCATTGGTGATGTCGAGCAGGCCGTCGTGGCGGAGGTAGTTGCGGCCGAAGTAGGTGGGCTCCTCCTCGTCCGGGTGCCCCTTGTCGCTCAGGCTCACATGGTCGATCCACACATGGGTGGCGCCGCGCAGCCAGATGTTGTCGTACGCCGTCTTCCAGTCGCCGAGGCCGCCGGTGTTGGGCTGCCAGACGGGGAAGCAGTCGTAGGCGTCGCGGAGTTCGAGGTTGCGGACGATGACGTTGTCCGCGCCCCTGAGCTGGAGGCTCGCGCCTTTGAGTACGGCCCTGTCGCCGAGTCCGACGATGGTGGTGTTGGAGCCGACGGCGAGCTCGATCCGCTCGGCCTGTCCGGCCGCCGACGCCTGCCGGGCCTCCTCCTGCGGGCCGCTGGGCTTGGCGGAGCCCCAGGTGCGGGGGTCGTAGGCGGCCAGGTACTTCCTGGTGCTGTAGCCGTCGGTGGCGTAGTCGGCGCAGTCCAGGTGGTCGCCGTCGTCGTCGGTGTTGGCGTCGACGGTGCCGGCGATCCGGATGATCTTCGGCGTCGAACTGCCGCCGTCGAGGGCCCGGACCAGCTCACCCCGGTTGCGTACGGTGAAGACATGGGCGTCGTCGGCGGTGGAACCCCCCGTGGTACCACCGTCGGCCGCCGCCCAGCCGTCGTTCGCGGGCAGGGTGTCGCGGCTGATGTCCCGGACGTCGTCGGCGTGCGCGGGCACACAGAGCAGCCCCAGCAGAGCGGTCAGTAGCGCTACTTGACGGAGTCTCATCCCTTCACCGCCCCCGCACTGAAGCCGGTGATCAGCCACTTCTGGATGAAGGCGAACACGATCACCACCGGTACGGCCGCGATGATGCCGCCCGCGGCGAGCGCGCCCAGGTCGACGCTGTCCGCGCCCATCAGGGTGTTGAGGCCGACCGGGATGGTCTGCTTCTCCTGGTTGTTGAGGAACATCAGGGCGAACAGGAAGTGGTTCCAGGAGTGCACGAAGGCGAAGGAGCCGACGGCGATCAGACCGGGCCGCAGCAACGGCAGGACGATGATCCGGAAGGCCGTGAACCGGTTGCACCCGTCGACCCAGGCGGCCTCCTCCAGGGAGTACGGCACGTTCTTGATGAAGTTGCTGATCAGGATCATCGACAGCGGCAACTGGAACACCGTCTCGGCGATGATCACGCTGCCCAGCGAGTTGATCATCTGGAGCTCGGCGAAGATCTCGAACAGCGGCACCAGGAGCAGCGCGCCCGGCACGAACTGGGAGCACAGCAGGGCCAGCATGAACGCCCGCTTGACCTTGAAGTTGAAGCGCGCGAGGGCGTAGCCGCCGGCCAGGGCGACCAGGGTCGTCATCAGCAGGGTGACGACGCCGACGAGGACGCTGTTCTGGAAGTAGGTGCCGAAGCTCCGCTCCGTCCAGACCTTCTCGAAGTGGTCGAAGGTCATCGGCCAGGGCACGAGCGAGGTCGAGCCGGCCGGGCGGAGCGAGAAGAGCAGGATCCAGTA
The DNA here is from genome assembly GCF_042740355.1 of Streptomyces sp. NPDC059010. Taxonomy (NCBI): domain Bacteria; kingdom Bacillati; phylum Actinomycetota; class Actinomycetes; order Kitasatosporales; family Streptomycetaceae; genus Streptomyces; species Streptomyces sp. NPDC059010. The sequence continues at coordinate 160,542 of NZ_JBHYJA010000004.1, read as the reverse complement.
GAAGGGGATGAGGGTGAAGACGAGGTAGACCGACAGCGGCAGATAGATCTGCCGGCGCGGGACCTCGTCCCAGGAGCGGTTCTTCTTCGCCGGACGGGGCGGTTCGGGGGCGGCACGCAGGGGCGCGGGCGCGGCCTTGGTGGCTTCCTTCACGCTCACTTGTCCTCACCTCCGAACTTGCTCAGCCGCAGATAGACGATCGAGCAGAAGAGCAGGATCACGAACGCGACCGTGGTCAGGGCGGACGCGTAGCCGAAGTTGTGGGCGTCGACGCTGGTGTTGGCGATGTAGAGCGGCAGGGTCGTGGTGACTCCCGCCGGGCCGCCGCCGGTCAGGGTGTAGAGCAGGTCGACGTTGTTGAACTCCCACACCGCGCGCAGCAGCGTGGACAGGACGATCGCGTCCTTGAGGTGGGGCAGCGTGATGTGCCAGAACTGCTTGATCCGGCTGGCTCCGTCGACCTCGGCGGCCTCGTACAGGTCCTTCGAGACGGACTGGAGGTCGGCGAGGATGAGGATCGCGAAGAACGGCACACCGCGCCACAGGTCGGCGACGACCGCCGCCGGGAAGACGGTGGAGGTGTCCGACAGCCAGCTGGTGCCGTAGGAGCCGATGCCGACGTCGGCGAGGTAACGGGTGATGCCCGTCTGGGAGTTGTAGAGCAGCACCCAGATCGCCGAGGTCAGCACGCCGGAGACGGCCCACGGGGAGAAGACGAGCGCACGGCCGAGCGCACGGCCCGCGAAGGTCTGGTTGACGATCAGCGCGAGCGCGAGCCCGAACAGCAGCTGGAGTCCGACCTCGACGACGACCCACTTGGCGCTGAAGACCAGCGTGTCCCAGAACAGCGGGTCCTCGGTGAAGGCATGGACGAAGTTGTCGAGGCCCGTGAAGCCGTTCCGCCATGGTTTGGTGGGGTTGTACTCCTGCAGGCTGTAGTAGAAGACGCTGATCACCGGGTAGGCGATGAAGCCCAGCATGAGCAGGGCCGCCGGGGCGATCAGCAGATACGGGAGCCTGCGCGGGGTGGCGGAGGCACGGCGTCGCCGGGGTGGCGCGGGCGGTTTCGCCACGGCTGCGGCTTGGGCCATGACTGTTCTCCGTTCTCGGTGAAGCGCTTTCCGATCATCGTTCGGGATCTCGACCACAGCGAGGTGCGGGTGGCCGAGGGTGGTTCAGCCTGCGTACGGGTCGGCGACCTTGCCCGGCCGGGCCAGGAACTCGAAGTCGCAGCCGGTGTCGGCCTGGGTGATCTGTTCGTTGTAGAGCGCGCCGTAGCCCCGCTCGTAGCGTGCGGGCGGCGGCGTCCACCGAGTCCTGCGCCGCTCCAACTCCTCGTCGTCCACGTCGAGTTGAAGGGTCCGCGCCTCCACGTCCAGGGTGATCAGGTCCCCGGTGCGCACGAGGGCCAGCGGTCCGCCGACGTACGACTCCGGCGTCACGTGCAGCACACAGGTGCCGTAGCTCGTGCCGCTCATCCGCGCGTCGGAGATCCGCACCATGTCCCGCACCCCCTGCTTCAGCAGATGGTCGGGCAGCGGCAGCATGCCGTACTCGGGCATGCCCGGACCGCCCTTGGGCCCGGCGTTGCGCAGCACCAGCACACTGTCGGCGGTGATGTTCAGCGACGGGTCGTTGATGGTCCGCTGCATCGTCTTGTAGTCGTCGAAGACGACGGCACGGCCGGTGTGCTTGAGCAGATGGCGCTCGGCGGCAATGTGCTTGATGACGGCGCCGTCCGGACAGAGGTTGCCACGCAGCACGGCGACCCCGCCCTCGCCGGCCACCGGGTTCTCACGGGTGCGGATCACGTCGTCGTGGTGGACGACGGCGCCCTCGATCTGCTCCCCCAGGGTGCCGTTCACGGTCGGCCGGTCCAGGTGCAGCAGGTCGGTGATCCGCGAGAGGAAGGCGGGCAGGCCGCCGGCGAAGTGGAAGTCCTCCATGAGGTACGTCTGTCCGCCGGGACGGACGTTGGCCAGGACCGGGACGGTGCGGGCGATGCGGTCGAAGTCGTCGAGGGTGAGCTTGATGCCCGCGCGGCCCGCCATCGCGATCAGATGGATGACGGCGTTGGTGGAACCACCGAGCCCGAGCACCGTGGTCACGGCATCCTCGAAGGCCTCCCGGGTGAGGATCCCGGACGGCTTGAGCCCGGTCCAGGCCAGCTCCACCGCGCGGCGCCCGGAGGCGGCGGCCATCCGCTCGTGCGCGGAATCGACGGCCGGGATCGAGGAGGCGCCGGGCAGGGACATGCCGAGGACCTCCGCCGCCGCGGTCATCGTGGAGGCGGTCCCCATGGTCATGCAGTGACCGGGCGAACGCGCCAACCCGCCCTGCAGCTCGCGCAGTTCGCAGTCGGTCAGATTGCCCGCGCGGTGCTCGTCCCAGTACTTCCACATGTCGGTGCCGGACCCGAGGATCTCACCGCGCCAGTGCCCCGGCAGCATCGGCCCCGCGGGGACGAAGAGCGACGGAACATCGGCCGAGGCCGCGCCCATGAGCAGCGCCGGGGTCGACTTGTCGCAGCCGCCGAGCAGCACCGCCGCGTCGATCGGATACGACCGCAGCAGCTCCTCCGTCTCCATGGCGAGGAGGTTGCGGTAGAGCATCGGGGTCGGCTTCTGGTACGTCTCCGAGAGCGTGGAGACCGGGAATTCGAGCGGGAAACCCCCGGCCTGCCACACCCCCCGCTTGACCGCCTCGGCCCGCTCACGCAGATGGACGTGGCAGGGGTTGATGTCCGACCAGGTGTTGAGGACGGCGATCACCGGGCGGCCCCGGTACTCCTCCGCCTCGTAGCCGAGCTGGCGCATACGGGCGTTGTGCGACCAGGTGCGCAGCTGGCCCTCGGTGCCGTACCACTGATGGCTGCGCAGTTCCTCCGGGCTCTTGCGCGCTCTGTCGGTCATATCGACCACCCGGCGGCGATGGCGGCGACCTCGGCGCGCTCGCCCTCGGGGAGGTGCCGGCTCGGCGGCCGGACATCGCGGCGGCACAGGCCGAGGGTGGCGAGGGCCTCCTTGACGACGGTGACGTTGTTGGCGGAGCCGTTCGCGGCGCGCAGCTCCTCGAAGCGGCGGATCTGCTCCCAGACCTTCATCGCGCCCGGGTAGTCACCGGATCGAAGCGCTTCGATCATGTTCAGCGAAACGGACGGGGCGACGTTCACGAGTCCTGAGGTGAAGCCGGTGGCGCCCGCGGAGAAGTACGAGGGCGCGTACGGCTCGGCGAGCCCGGCGACCCACACGAAGCGGTCGAGCCCCGCGTCCCGTGCGAAGGCGGCGAACCTGGCGGCGTCCGGAACGGCGTACTTCACGCCGATGACGTTCGGGCAGTCGTCGGCGAGTTCGGCGAGCCGGGCGCCGTCGAGCTGGGCGTTGCGGATGTACGGGACGACGCCGAGCTCCGGCACGGCTGACGCGATGGCGCGGTGGTAGTCGACCCAGCCGCTCTGCGAGACGTAGGGATGGACGGGCTGATGGACCATCACCATCCGGGCGCCGAGCTCGCGGGCGTGCCGGGCGGAGGCGACGGCGGTGGGCACGTCGTGGCCGACGCCGACGAGGACGACGGCGGTGTCGCCGCACTCGTCCACGGTCAACTCGGTGACCAGACGGCGCTCTTCGGGGGTGAGGGCGTAGAACTCGCCGGTGTTGCCGTTGGGGGTGAGGGTGGTGACGCCTCCGTCGAGCAGACGACGCAGCAGGGCCCGGTGGGCGTCCTGGTCGATCGTGCCGTCCTCGGCGAACGGGGTCACCGGGATCGCCACCACGTCGGCCAGGGCCGCCCGTTGGGTCTCGAACGTCGTTGTCATGCCGGACCGTCCTTTTCCTGGGCCTCGACTCCCGCGTCCGGGAAGGCCCGCTCGACGAACGACGCGATATGGGCGTGCAGGGCGCGCGCGGCGCCGTCGGCGTCCCCTTCGAGCGCGAGCCGCAGGATCTCCCGGTGCTCACCGGCCTCCCGCTCCCAGGAGGGGGAGGCGGCCCAGGCGACGGCGGAGACCAGGGCCGCCTGGTCGCGGACCTCGTCGAGCATCCGGCCGAGCAGCGGGTTGCCGCAGGGCAGGTACAGGGCGCGGTGGAACTCCCGGTTGGCGAGGGAGCGTTCGGCGGTGTCGGCGGCGGCGTCGGCCCGGGTGAGGGCGTCACGGGCGGCGGCGAGAGACGCTCCGCGCCGCACGGCCCGCTTCAGCGCCTCGGGCTCCAGCAGCAGCCGCACGTCATAGACCTCGCGTGCCATGTCCGCGTCCACCATGCGCACCGTGACGCCCTTGTACTGGCTCATCACGACCAGCCCGGTCCCGGCCAGCGTCTTGAGCGCCTCGCGCACGGGGGTCTTCGACACCCCGAACTGTGCGGCGAGCTCGGTCTCGACGAGGGCCTGACCGGGCGTCAACTGCCCGGTGAGGATGCGGCGTTTGATCTCCTCCAGCACGAACTGCGTGCGCGAGGGGATCGGCGTGGGCACAGAGGTCATGCGCGCCTCTCGGATATCGCGTCTCATATATGACGTACGAAGTACGACGCGATGAAGGTAGGAGCGCGTCTGTGATTCGTCAATGCCTCTGACAAAAGGAAGTTGGGGTTCCGGGAGGGCGCTCGGACTCAGAGACCCGCGCGGCTGAACGTCAGATGCGTGACCCCACTGGGCGAGGACGTGGCCTCGACCTCGTAGTCCTTCTCCAGGCCCTCCAGTCCGTCCCAGAGGCGTACGCCCCGGCCGAGCAGGATCGGGGCGACCACGACGTGCAGGTGGTCGATGAGCCCGGCGGCGAAGAAGTCACGGATCACGGTGGGGCCGCCGCCGATGCGGACGTCCTGTCCGTCCGCCGCCTCACGGGCCGCCTTGAGCACCTCGGCGGGCGAGGCGTCGAGGAAGTGGAACGTCGTGCCGCCCTCCATCTCGATGGACGGGCGCGGGTGATGGGTGAGGACGAAGGTCGGTGTGTGGAAGGGCGGGTTGGGCCCCCACCACCCCCGCCACTCGGGGTCCTCGTGCCATCCGGGGTAACCGAACTTCCCCGCACCCATGATCTCGGCACCGACCCCGGGCAGGAACTGCCGCGCGAAGGCGTCGTCGACACCGCCGCCCCCGCCGGACCCGCCGGTCATCTGGTTCCACCACCGGGTGGCGAACATCCACTCGTGCAGCCGTTCGCCGGCATGGCCGAACGGAGCCTCCCGGCTCAGGCCCTCACCGGTGCCGAAGCCGTCGAGCGAGACGGAGAAGTTGTGGACGCGGACAAGTGACATGACTTCTTCCCTTCCTTTGCTCTTCTTTGCTTCTGCTGGTTACGGCTTGTGCGACAGGTCCCGGTCGGCCGTCGCCCGCCACTGCGGATCCCGGCCGCTCAGTCCCACCGCCCGGTCGAGCAGCGCCGCGTCGTCCGGGACGGGGACGACCGGGCCGAAGATGCCGCCGCCGCGGCTCGGGTCGTCGGCGGCCACGAGCAGCATCCCGTACGACAGCTGCAGGGCGGCCGGGTCGGGGGTGTACGGCTGACCGGTCGCGCGGGCCAGGTCCCAGCCGTGGATCACCAGCTCGTTCGTGGCGACCGCACCGGCCTCCGGGCCGGTCAGCGGCACTCCGCCCGCGCGGGTCCGGCCGGTCCAGGCGGCCGGGTCGCGCCATGCCTCGGCCAGTTCCGCCAGGACCTTGGGCAGCTCCTCGCGCCAGCCCGGCCCGATGTCCGGCAGGGCGGCCTGCGGGTTCGTGTCGGTGGTGGGGCCCAGGTCCTTGCGGCCGGCGTCGCGGAAGGCGACCGACAGGCCGAGCAGGTGCCCCAGCAGGTTGCGCACCGTGTACGCCGGGCACGGCGTCCCGTCCGTCAGCTGATCGTCGCGGACGCCGTCCGCCAGGCGGGCGATCACACGGGCCTGTGGTTCGAGGTCGAGGGTGCTGTCAGTCATGGGCCAACTCCTCAGGGATGTGTTCCTGAGAGGTTGACCCTCGGCGCGAGCGAAACTCATCGCCGACACGAGACGCCCTACGACCGGCCCAGCCGAGCCGCCTCCACCGGCACCGGACCCTTCCGCCCCCGGGCACCCCGCATCCACTCCAGCAGCTCCCTCGGCGTCCTGCCGCCCGCGAAGCACCACAGCGCGATCACCGGGTCACAGATCGCGCAGCCCAGGGAGGAAGTGTGGGCGAAAGGGATGATCGGGTCGCCCTTGATGTGGTGGACGATGTCCCACGCGGTGTGCAGCAGCCAGGCGACGCCGATGAAGGTCCACGAGTCCAGGCCGCGAAAGGCGACGTAGGTGACCAGCGCGGTGAACGGGAATTCCCAGCCGCCCATACCGCCGCCACTCAGATAGGCGGCCCCCGCTCCGGCGACCATGACGGCGTTGAAGCGCCGCCGGTGCGGTTCCCGGATCAGGGACATCAGAAGGGCGTAGAGGATTCCGACGCCGATCGGCGCGACGTACTGCATGCGAAGTGCCTTTTCCCACAGGTGACTTGGACGGCTCACCACGCTATGAGCGGGCCCACCCCCACCCCAGAGGCATAACCGACAGCTTCCGACGGATTCCCGCCCGGCCGCCGCTCGGCGCGTCGGGGTGACGTTCCCCTTTCCGGACAGCCAGAACGGCCCGGCGGAGATCCGACGGGCCGTCACAGTACTGCGAGCAGAGGGTCAGCCGACCGGCTGTGCGGCAATGGCGACCGATGTCTCCGTGGTCGTGGGCTCTTCGGACTCGACGCCCTCTTCGCGCTGCTTCTTCAGCGCGAGTTCCCTGGCCGTCTTTTCCGAGAACAGCCTCATTTCAGCCTCGGTCCGCAGATCGAACACCATTGCCTCCTTCGAGCTTTGTCCGGCCGCGGTTCACTTGGTCACCGCGAGCACCTCTTTACCTGCACATTACCTCATGATCCGCCGTCGAGGCAGGGTCAAATCACAGTCGCACACAGGGAATTGGCGTACCGTCAACCCCACCGCGCACCACGCTCACGCCCCCCGTCCCCACCGCACGCGGAATTGTCATGGACGGGACGCATGGGATCGACGTATCGTGCCCCGGCCGCGCACAGTTCCGCGGACCGTTTCCTTCTCGTCCGTGGGGGCCGAACAGCCATGTCCGCATCAGATGACCTGCGTCCGCGTCCCCAGCTGCCCGCAGGGGCCCCCGAGTCGTCCCTCGGCCTCCTGATCGCAGCCGTCGCGGGGCTCGCTCTGGTTGCCCTGTGTGACGCGTTCAGTCTTGTCGCCGGCCTTCGGCTCCGAGCGGCGATCGACGCGGACGGCGGCTTCGTGACGGCCCCGCGGCAGGAGCTGGAAGCCGCTGCCTCGCTGTACGAGACGGCCGGGAGGTACCAGGTCATCGTGTACCTGCCCGCCGCGATCCTGTTCGTCGTCTGGTTCTTCCGTATGCGCCGCAACACCGGCCTTCTGGCACCGGACCGGTTCCGCAACGGACCCGGGTGGGCCATCGGCGCCTGGCTCATTCCGCTGGTGAACCTCTGGATGCCGTACCGCATCGCCCTCGACATGTGGGGGGCCGCCACTCCGCTGCCGGCCGGGGGCGAGCGGTACCGGGCACGGACCTGGCCGGTGAACCTGTGGTGGGGTCTGTTCGCCTTCAGCGTCCTGTTCAACCGGTACGCCGGGACGAAGTACGACAAGGCCGAGACACTGACGGAGGTCAGGGACGCGGTGGTGCAGTACATGGCGGCAGACGTGCTGCACATCGTCGCCGCCGCTGCCGCCGTCCACTTCGCCGTCCGGCTGACCGCCATGCAGCGGTCCAAGGCGGTTCAGGGGCCGTACGGACCCGCGGTCGCCAAGGACACGACGCCCTAGTGGCCCTCCCTTGGCCGCAACGTCGTCCAAGGCACTCCCAAGGCTTTCAAGGCGCTTCTAAGGCACTTCCCCGATCCCCGCGCCCCCGCCTTAGCCGCACAGTGACCAGGCATGACGACCACCACCTGGGCACTCGCACGCGTCCTGCGCGACCGCGACGCCCGCCTCTACCTCACCGGAGTCGTGATCTCCGGCTTCGGCACCTCCGCGCTGTGGCTGGCCTCCGGCGTCTGGGTCAAGGACCTCACCGGCTCCGACGGCCTGGCCGCACTGTGCCTGCTCGCCCTGTGGGCGCCCACCCTGGTGGGCCCGCTCCTCGGCACGCTCGCCGACCGCACCCGCCGCAAACCGCTGCTGATCGGCACGAACCTGCTCCTGGCCGCGCTGCTGCCCCTCCTCTTCGCCGTCGACTCGGCGGACCGGGTCTGGCTGGTGTTCGCGGTCCTGTTCGGCTACGGCGCGGCAGGCGTCGTCCATGACGCCGCCGAGTCCGCCCTCGTCGCCACCGCCGTCCCCGGCCCCCTGCTCGGCGACTTCAACGGGCTGCGCATGACGGCCACCGAAGGCATGAAACTCCTCGCCCCGATGGCCGGTGCGGGCGTCTACGCGGCGTACGGCGGTGCGAGCGTCGCCCTGCTCGACGCCGTCACGTTCGTGGTCGCGACCGGTCTGTACGTCTGTCTCCGGGGCCGCGAGAGCAGGCCCGGGCCGCCGGCCGAGGGCTGGCGGAAGCAGACCGCCGAAGGCGCCCGCCACCTGTGGTCGCACCCGCGGCTGCGGCCCCTCGTCCTGGCCGGCGGCACGACCATGCTCTTCGCCGGCCTCAACGGCGCGATGATCTACGCCGTCATCGACGGCCTCGGGCACTCCCCCGCGTACGCCGGTGTGCTGTACGCCGTCCAGGGCGCCGGTTCGGTGGCGGTCGGGCTGCTCTCCGGCCCCGCCCTGCGCCGCTTCGGCGAACGCCGTTTCGCCGCGTACGGCATCGCCCTGACGGCCGCCGCGGCGGGCCTGCGCGCGATCCCGTCCGACCCGGTGGCCCTGGTCTGCAGCGGGGCGATCGGCGCGAGTCTGCCCTGTGTGCTGATCGCCGCGCTCACCGCCGTACAGCGTGAGACCCCGGACGCGCTGCTCGGCCGTACCGCCGCCACCGCCAACACGCTTCTGTTCACGCCGAACGTCATCGGGCTGGCGGCGGGCGCGGCACTCGTCGAACTGCTCGACGTACGGCTGCTGTCGGCGGCCGTCGGCCTCGCGTGGCCGGCGTCCGCCCTACCGCTGCTTCAGAGCCCGGCGAGCCCCTCCCGCACCGCCGCCAGGTCCCCGTCCGACGCCAACCCCGCGTGATAGAGCCGGATCTCCGTCGCCCCCAGCGCACGCGCGCGTGCCGCGTCCGACGCGAGCGTGCCCGGGCTGCCCCCCATGCCGGAGACCACACCGAGGTTGGCGGCGACGACGGCGCCCTCGCGGCCCTGCTCGGCGAACGGGGTCAGCAGGCCGGGGCCGCCCGCGCAGGGCACCACCACGCCGTCCGCGACGGACAGGATGTGCGCGGGGTCGACGCCGGGGTTCGCGCCGACGCGGTACGTCATCGGGTCGGCGTGCAGCAGCACCTGGAAGCCGTCGGGTGCGGCCCGGCGTACGGCCGCGACGACCGTCTCCTGGAGCGTACGGGCGGTTTCGTCACGCCACGCGCGGGTGGCCGCCGCCGTCTGCGAACCGAGCAGCTTCTCGACCCCGGCCCAGCCCTCGTCGGCGACCGCGCCCTGCCACAGCGGTTCGAGGGCGGTGCGTACGGCCGCCGCCAGTTCGTCGGCGTCCACGCCCTGGGCGCCGTAGCCCTCCTTGCAGGTCGGGCAGAAGCAGAGCGCCATGAGGTAGTACCCGGCGTCGCCGAGTGGGACCCCGGCCGTCTTGTCGTGGGCGTGCAGATGCTGCAGGCCGTACCAGCCGAGGGACTCCAGCTCGGTGCCCCGGGCTCCGGGGCGTACGGCGGCCTCGGCGGCCAGGTCGACGAGGTACGCGCGCGTGGCGGGCTGGGCGATGCAGGGGGCCCAGGGGTAGCGGTCACCGTAGGCGTTGACGACCGAGGTGCCGGGGTGCTCGGCGCCGAGGCGGGAGTTGTGCGCGAGGACGACCCAGGTGTGCACCTCCAGGCCCGCGTCCGCGAGCGCGGTGGCCGCCTCGCCGTAGGCGTCGCCGGGTGCCCAGTCGCCGGCCGGGTACGGACGCAGCTCGCGGCCCTTCCAGCGGTCGTCCGGCGGGTACAGCACGGCCGCGTGTTCGGCGGTGACGATGCGGTGGCGCGGGTGGCGGGGGGTGAGGGCGCGGGTGGAGTGGTAGGCGGCGGCGAGCGTCACCTGCTGCACACCGAGGGCGGCGATCCTGCCGGGTGCCTCCGGGTCCGCGTTGACGTCCCAGGGGTAGACGAATGTCGACGCCTTCACTTGGTGTCCTCCGGGTCCTTCTCCAGCAGCGCGTACCCGCGCTCGATCAGCTGAGCGAGCTGCTTGACATGATCCTCGCCCGGCTCGTGCAGCGGTGGCCGCACCTCCCCGACATCCAGTCCGCGCAGCCGCACGCCGGCCTTGACGAGGGCTACGGCGTATCCGCGGCCCTGGGCGCGCAGTTCGACGAACGGGCGGTAGAAGCCGTCCAGCAGACGGTTGGCGGTCGCCTCGTCGCCGGTCTCCAGCGCCTCGTAGAAGGCGAGGGCGATCTCCGGGGCGAAGCAGAAGACGGCGGAGGAGTAGAGCGTGACGCCGATCGCGCGGTAGGCGGGCTGGGTCTGCTCGGCGGTCGGCAGTCCGTTGAAGTAGAGGAAGTCGCCGGGGACCTCGGTGCGTACGGCGCTGACGGTCCGCTGCATCAGGTCCAGGTCGCCGAGGCCGTCCTTGAGGCCGATGACGCCGTCCGTGCGGGCCAGCTCCACGACGGTGTCCGGGCTGAACACGGCGTTGTCGCGCTGGTAGACGATCACGGGGAGCCCGGTCGCCGCCGCGATCTCCTTGTAGTGCCGCAGCAGCCCCTCCTGCCCGGCGACGACGAGATAGGGCGGCATGGCGAGCAGCCCGTCCGCCCCGGCCGCCTCGGCGAGCCCCGCGTAGCGCACGGCGAGGGCGGTGCCGTACCCGGTGCCCGCGACGACCGGCACACGGCCGTCCGTGGCCTCGACGGCGGCCCGTACGCACGCCTCGTACTCCTCGGGTGTGAGCGCGTGGAACTCCCCGGTGCCGCACGCCGCGAACACGGCGGCGGCCCCGGCCTCGACGCCCCGGCGCACATGGGTGCGGTAGGTGTCGAGGTCGACCGAGCCGTCGGGGCCGTAGGCGGTGACGGGGAAGAACAGCGGCCCGCTGCGGATGCCGAGTCGAGCGGCAAGGGGGGCAGGCGTCACGGGCTCTCCCTAGAACGAGAACGGGTGAGTACAGGGCAGTACAGGGCAGTACAGGTTTCTGATCAGAGTTTACGTTTATGAACACGCCCCGCACCACCCTTGACGCCGAAGGATGGTGATCCTTAACTAGTCCATGAATGTGAATACCGTGCACGCATGCGGCCGATGACTCAAGGAGACCCGAGGATGCCAGCGCCCCGCACCGTTCTGCTCACCGGCGCCGCCGGCGGCCTCGGCACCCTGATGCGGGACCTGCTCCCGGCGTACGGCTACGAGCTGCGGCTGCTCGATCTGCGCCCGGTCGAGGACGAGCCGGACGCGATCGTCGCCGACCTCGCCGACCGGGAGGCGCTGCGCGAGGCCGTGCGGGGCGTCGACGCGATCATCCACCTCGCGGGCATCTCCCTGGAAGCCCCGTTCGAGAAGATCCTCAAGGCGAACATCGAGGGCACCTACAACCTGTACGAGGCCGCCCGCGAGGAGGGCGTCGGGCGCATCGCGTTCGCCTCCTCCAATCACGCGGTGGGCTTCACGCCCCGCCCGCAGGGGGACGACCCCCTCATCCCCGTCGACACCCCGCGCCGCCCGGACACCTTCTACGGCCTGTCCAAGTCCTTCGGCGAGGACCTCGCGCAGTTCTACTGGGACAAGCACGGCCTGGAGACGGTGTCCGTGCGCATCGGCTCCTGCTTCCCCGAGCCGACCAGCGTCCGCATGCTCTCGGTGTGGATGAGCCCGGCCGACGGCGCCCGCCTCTTCCACGCGGCCCTGACCGCCGAGAACGTCGGGCACACGGTCGTCCACGGCTCCTCGGCGAACACCCGCCTGTGGTGGGACCTGACCACCGCCCGCTCCCTCGGCTACGAGCCGCAGGACGACTCCGAGCCCTACGCCGAGAAGCTGATCGCCGCGCAGGGCGAGCTCGACCCGGAGAACATCGCGCACGCCTACCTGGGCGGCCACTTCGTGAGCGACCCGCCCATCTGGCCTTACTGACCCAAACAGGTCGTACGGAAGGCAGGCGGGCACCGAACGGGCCCGCCTGTCGGCGTATTCGGGCACGGACGGCGCCCGATCTCACGCGCCACATCGCAACCACGCAGGTCCGCGACGGGCACACCACACGGTGAACGGGCATATACGGGCAGCATCGGACCCGCAACAGACCTGGTCAGCACCGGACACCCGCTGTAGAACTTCCCCCAAGGCCCTCACGGGGCCCGAACGGGCAGCGAAGCGGAAGGCAGGTGTCGGCATGAGCACGAGAACGGCGGAAGAGCGCCAGCGCGAGATCGTGCTGGCCGCACGGCGTCACGGTTCGGTCGACGTCACCGCGCTCGCCGTCGAACTGGGCGTGGCCCGGGAGACCGTACGACGGGATCTGCGCGTCCTGGAGGACCACGGCCTGCTCCGCCGCACCCATGGCGGCGCCTACCCCGTGGAGAGCGCCGGCTTCGAGACGACGCTCGCCTTCCGCGCCACCAGCCATGTCCCCGAGAAGCGCCGGATCGCGGCCGCCGCGGCCGAGCTGCTCGGGGACGCCGAATCGGTCTTCGTCGACGAGGGCTTCACCCCGCAGCTCATCGCCGAGGCCCTGCCCACGGACCGGCCGCTGACCGTGGTCACCGCGTCCCTGCCGGTCGCGGGCGCCCTCGCCGAGGCCGAGAAGATCTCCGTGCTGCTACTCGGCGGCCGGGTGCGGTCCGGCACACTCGCCACCGTCGACCACTGGACGACGAAGATGCTGGCCGGCTTCGTCATCGACCTGGCCTTCATCGGCGCCAACGGCATCTCCCGCGAGCACGGCCTCACCACCCCCGACCCGGCCGTCAGCGAAGTGAAGTCACAGGCGATCCGGTCCGCGCGGCGCACGGTGTTCGCCGGCGTCCACACCAAGTTCGGTGCGGTGAGCTTCTGCCGGTTCGCCGACATCGGCGCGCTGGAGGCGATCGTCACCAGCACGCTCCTGCCCACCTCGGAGGCCCACCGCTACTCCCTGCTGGGGCCACAGGTCATCCGCGTCTGACCCCCAGCGGCACCCGCCGTCCCACCTCCAGAGCCAGTCCAGTAATCCAACCGACCCGCCTGTAGGGCACCCGTAGGGCACTCCCCGCCCCAAGATCGTCCCCTTTGCACCTAATGTCCAGGAGTACCGCATGCGAACCCAGAGCCGACGCGCGCCACGCACCCTCTACGCGGTGGCAGCGATAGGGACGCTGATCGCTCCGCTCGCCGCCTGCTCGGGCGCCGGCGGGTCCTCGTCCGCCGACGGGCGCTCCATCAACGTCCTGATGGTGAACAACCCGCAGATGGTCGAGCTGCAGAAGCTCACCGCCGACAACTTCACCAAGGACACCGGGATCAAGGTGAACTTCACCGTCCTCCCGGAGAACGACGTCCGCGACAAGATCAGCCAGGACTTCGCCAACCAGGCCGGCCAGTACGACATCGCCACCCTCAGCAACTACGAGATCCCGATCTACGCCAAGAACGGGTGGCTGCACTCCCTGGACTCCTACGTCAAGGCCGACACCGCCTTCGACCAGGCCGACGTCCTCAAGCCGATGACCCAGGCCCTCACCGCCGAGGACGGCAAGCTCTACGGCGAGCCCTTCTACGGCGAGTCCTCCTTCCTGATGTACCGCAAGGACGTCTTCGAGAAGGCGGGCCTGAAGATGCCCGACAAGCCCACCTGGCAGCAGGTCGCCGACCTCGCCGCCAAGGCGGACGGCGCCGAGTCCGGCATGAAGGGCATCTGTCTGCGCGGCCTGCCCGGCTGGGGCGAGGTGATGGCGCCGCTGACGACGGTCGTCAACACCTTCGGCGGCACCTGGTTCGACAAGGACTGGAACGCACAGCTGGACTCCAAGGAGTTCAAGGCGGCCACCCAGTTCTACGTCGACCTGGTGCGCAAGCACGGTGAGTCCGGCGCCGCGCAGTCCGGCTACGCCGAGTGCCTGAACAACATGACCCAGGGCAAGACGGCCATGTGGTACGACGCCACGGCCGGTGCCGGCTCCCTGGAGGCGAGCGGCTCCCCGGTCAAGGGCAAGATCGGCTACGTCCCGGCTCCGGTCGACAGGACCGACAGCTCGGGCTGGCTCTACACCTGGGCCTGGGGCGTGCAGAAGGCGTCCCAGAACGCCGAGGACGCCTGGAAGTTCATCTCGTGGGCGTCCGGCAAGGAGTACGAGAAGCTCGTCGGCGGGAAGATCGGCTGGGCCAATGTGCCCGGCGGCAAGCGGACATCGACGTACGACATCCCGCAGTACCGCAAGGAGGCGGCCGCGTTCGCGGACGTCACCCGGGACGCCATCGCGAACGCCAAGCCCGAGGACCCGGGCGTGCAGCCCCGGCCCGCGCCCGGCATCCAGTTCGTCGGCATCCCCGAGTTCACGGACCTGGGCACCAAGGTGTCCCAGGAGATCAGCGCCGCCATCGCCGGCCGGCAGTCCGTGGACAGCGCACTGAGCAAGTCGCAGAAGCTCGCCGAGGCCGTCGGAAAGAAGTACCAGTAGCCATGACCGTCACGACTCCCCCCACCCGGGTCGCCGCCGCCCATTCGCGGCCGGCGGCCCGGCGGCCGAACCGTATGCGCGCCTGGGTCACCCGGGCCCCGCTGCTGCCCGCGCTGATCTTCATGATCCTCGTGACGCAGCTGCCCTTCGTGGCCACGCTGGTGATCTCGTTCTTCGACTGGAACGCGCTCTACCCGGACGACCGTCACTTCGCCGGCCTCGCCAACTACTCGGAGGTGCTGAGCACACCCGATCTGCGCAAGTCGGTGTGGACCACGGTCGTGCTGACCGCCACGGTCGTGCTCGTCAGCCTGGTGCTGGGCCTGCTCCTCGCGCTTCTGCTGGACCGGAAGTTCCGTGGCCGGGCCGCCGTGCGCACGATGCTCATCGCCCCGTTCCTGCTGGTGCCGATCGCGGCCGCGCTGCTGTGGAAGCACGTGCTGTTCAACCCCGAGTACGGCCTGTTCAACGGCATCCTGCACTGGATCGGAGGGGAGGGCGCGGCCCAGCCGGACTGGATCTCGGAGATGCCGCTGATGGCGGTCGAGGCCTCGCTGATCTGGCAGTGGACGCCGTTCATGACGCTGATCCTGCTCGCCGGACTGCAGAGCCGTGACCCGCAGCTGATCGAGGCGGCCCGGGTGGACGGCGCGAGCGACTGGCAGGTGTTCGTCCACATGACGCTGCCCCACATCCGCCGCTACATCGAACTGAGCGTGCTGCTCGGCTCGATCTACATCGTGCAGAACTTCGACGCGGTGTACACCATCACCTCCGGCGGCCTGGGCACCGCGAACCTGCCGTACACCATCTACCAGACCTTCTACCAGGCGCACGAGAACGGCCTCGCCTCGGCGGCCGGCGTCATCGTCGTCATCGGTTCGATCATCCTCGCGACCTTCGCCCTGCGCGTCGTGTCGTCCCTGTTCCGCGCGGAGGTGTCCCGCTGATGACCACGCTCACCACCGCAACCCCGCGACGGCCGCGCCCCCGTTGCAGCTTCCAGGGCGCCGCCCTGGGCGTCGCCGCATGGCTGGCCGGCATCCTGTTCGTGCTGCCCATCCTCTGGCTGGTCCTGACGTCCTTCCACTCCGAGGCGGACGCGGCGACCAACCCGCCCTCGCTGGCGGCCTCGCTGACCCTGGACAGCTACCGGGAGTTCTTCGGCCTGGCGGGCGGCGCCAGCCCCTGGCCCGCGCTGATCAACTCCACGACGGCATCGGTGGTCTCCACGCTCCTGACGCTGGTCCTGGCCCTGCCCGCCGCGTACGCGCTGTCCATCCGCCCGGTGAAGAAGTGGACCGACGTCCTGTTCTTCTTCCTGTCCACGAAGATGCTGCCGCTGGTGGCGGGCCTGCTGCCGATCTACCTCTTCGCCAAGAACACCGGCCTGCTGGACAACATCTGGGCCCTCGTCATCCTCTACACGGCCATGAACCTGCCGATCGCGGTGTGGATGATGCAGTCCTTCCTCTCCGAGGTCCCGGTGGCGATCATCGAGGCGGCACAGATCGACGGCGCGCGACTGCCGACGATCCTGGGCCGCGTCGTGGCCCCGATCGCCCTTCCCGGCATCGCGGCGACCTCCCTGATCTGCTTCATCTTCAGCTGGAACGAGCTGCTGTTCGCCCGAGTGCTGACGGGTGTCGTGGCCGAAACGGCCCCCGTCTTCCTGACCGGCTTCATCACCAGCCAGGGCCTGTTCCTGGCGAAGGTGTGCGCCGCGTCGCTCGTCATCTCCCTGCCGGTGCTCGCCGCGGGGTTCGCCGCCCAGGACAAGCTGGTCCAGGGCCTGTCGTTGGGAGCCGTCAAATGAAGGCCGCCGTCATCGAGTCCGTGGGCAAGGCCGTCGTCGCCGAGGTCCCGGACCCGACGCCAGGACCCCGCGAGGTCGTCGTCGAGGTGGCGGCCTGCGGCCTGTGCGGCACCGACCTGCACATCCTCCAGGGCGAGTTCGCACCGAAGCTGCCGATCGTGCCCGGGCACGAGTTCGCGGGCGAGGTGGTCGGCGTCGGCACCAGGGTCACGGAACTGTCGGTGGGCGACCGGGTCGCGGTCGACCCGTCGCTCTACTGCTACGAGTGCCGCTACTGCCGTACCGGCCACAACAACCTCTGCGAACGCTGGGCGGCGATCGGCGTGACGACGGCGGGCGGCGCGGCGCAGTTCGCCGTGGCGCCGGTCGCGAACTGCGTGAAGCTGCCGGACCATGTGCGGACGCAGGACGCGGCGCTGGTGGAGCCGCTGTCGTGCGCGGTACGCGGCTACGACGTCCTCAAGTCCCGCCTGGGCGCCCACGTCCTGATCTACGGCTCGGGAACGATGGGCCTGATGATGCTGGAACTCGCCAAGCGGACCGGCGCGGCCAGCGTGGACGTGGTCGACGTCAACCCGGCCCGGCTGGAAACGGCCCGCCGCCTCGGCGTCTCCGCCTCCGCCGCCAACCCCGACGAACTGGACCGCCCCCAGGGCTGGGACCTGGTCGTCGACGCCACGGGCAACGCGGCGGCGATCCAGGACGGCCTGGACCGGGTGGCGAAGGCGGGCACCTTCCTGCAGTTCGGGGTGGCGGACTATGCGACGCGGGTGACGATCGACCCGTACCGCATCTACAACCAGGAGATCACCATCACGGGCTCCATGGCGGTCCTCCACAGCTTCGAGCGCGCGGCGGAGCTGTTCGCCGGCGGCGTCCTCGACCCGGAGGTCTTCATCAGCGACCGGATACCGCTGGAGCGCTACCCGGAGGCACTGGAGCAGTTCGCGTCCGGGGTGGGACGGAAGATCGTGGTGGTGCCTTAGCCGACCGGGCCGACCGGCGGCGATCGGGAGTCCCCTCCGGAAAACCGTTGGGGGCGCGGGGCCACGGGATCATACGATCCCGGGCATGCCGCGCCCCCATGGATTCGAGTACCGGGAACACGCCGACGGCACCGTGCGGATCACCCACCACGGTCGCCCCGCAACCACTCTTCACCCGCCCCGCTCCGGCCAGTTCCTCGCCGAGGTCGGCGCCTCCTCCGACCCCCAGCTGGTCATGGCCCGCTGGACCGGGAACTACAAGCGGGGCAACGAACGCACGGCCCGCGACCACCCCCGCAACCGCCGCTGACCCCGCCTCCGCCAAATGGCCGCCGGGTAAGGGAACGGTAAAACGCCGCCGCTCGTTCACCGGGCATGACAGCTATGACCCCCGGCTCGAACATCCCTCTCCCCGCCGCGCGCGTGACGGTGGACGTCGCCGCCCCGGTGCGGCTCGACGTATCGGGCCTGCTGCTCACCGCCGACGGCAAGGTGCGCTCCGACGACGACTTCATCTTCTACAACCAGCCCTCCGGCCCGGGCGTGACATACCGCTCGGGCGGCGGCACCAGCCCCGACGCGATCACCGTCGACACGGCGGCCGTTCCCCCCGGCATCGAGAAGATCGTCGTCACCGCCAGCCCGGACGCCGCCGGCCAGACCTTCCAGGGCATCGAACCCACGGCGACGATCCGCAACGCCGACGACAACAGCGTCCTGGCCACCTTCACACCCCCGCAGCTCGGTGCCGAGACGGCACTGGTGATCGTCGAGGTCTATCTGCGCAACGGCCAGTGGAAAGCCCGCGCCGTGGGCCAGGGCTACGCCAACGGCCTGGCCGGCATCGCCACCGACTTCGGCGTCACGGTCGAGGAACCGGCCCCGGCACCGGTGGCCCCACCGCAGCCCACCATGCAGCCCCCGGTCACCCCGCCCGCCCCGCCGGTGTCCGCTCCGGCCGCTCCCCCGGCCCCGCCGGCACCCCCCGCCCCGCCAGCGCCCGGCGCCGGCAAGATCAACCTCGACAAGGGCCGGGTCAGCCTCCAGAAGAACCAGACCGTGTCCCTGATGAAGGGCGGCCGGCCGCTGCTCTCCCAGGTCAAGATGGGCCTCGGCTGGGAGCCGGCGTACCGCGGCAAGGACATCGACCTGGACGCCTCGGTCATCGCCTACGGCCCGCAGCGCAACCACATCGACAGCTGCTACTTCGGCAAGCTCCAGATCGTGCAGGGCGCCATCCGCCACTCCGGCGACAACCTCACGGGCGAGGGCGGCGGGGACGACGAGGTCATCACCGTCGACCTCGGCCGCCTCCCGCAGGACGTCACCGGCCTGGTCTTCACCGTCAACTCCTTCTCCGGCCAGAAGTTCACCGAGGTCGCCAAGGCCTACTGCCGCCTCATCGACGCCACCTCCGGCGAGGAACTCGTCCGCTTCGACCTCACCAGTGCCGAGCCCCAGACGGGCGTCCTGATGGCCAAGCTGATCAGGCAGTTCTCCGGCGAGTGGGAGATGACGGCGATGGGCGACTTCGTGAAGGCCCGCACCGTACGGAACATGGTGAAGCCGGCGGCACAGGCGCTGTAGCCGGCGCGCCGCGGACAGCCGGACGGCCGGACAGCCGTGCGACGTCCAGGGCGCCCCCACCCCACAGGGGCGCCCAGCCGTATCAGGCGGAGGCCCGCACGGCCAGCTCGGGAATGACCCAGGCGTCGGCGCCCCGCAGCGGCTCCTCCCCCGCGCGCAGCCGGGCCACCTGCTCCACGGCCAGCCGTCCCAGCCGCCGTTTGTCGATGTGCAGGGTGGTCAGGGCGGGCTCCACCAGCTCGCCCAGCGACAGCCCGTCGAAGCCCATGACGGCCAGGTCGTCCGGCACCCGCCGGCCGTGGCGCCGGGCGGCCCGCATGGCGCCGACCGCGATCAGGTCGTTGAACCCGAACACCGCGGTGACCTCGGGCCGGTCGGCCAGCAGCCGCTCCATGCCGGCCTCGCCCCCGGCCACGCTGTGCTCGGGGCACAGCGCGATCCAGCCGTCGTCGACGGGCAGGCCGTGCCGCCGGGCCTGCTCCAGGAAGGCCTGCCGGCGAGGGCCGGGGCCGAACACGCCGTCCAGCATGCCGATCCCGCGGTGTCCCGCGCCCACCAGATGCGCCATGCCCTGTGCCAGCCCCGCGGCGGCGTCGATGCCCACGGCCGCGAAACGGGTCTGCTGCGGTCCGCGCTCCAGCAGCACCAGCGGTACGCCGCCCAGGTGCCGGGCGAGCACGTCGTCGGGGCTCTTGAAGTAGCCCACGACCGCGTCCGCCTGATGGGACAGCGCATCGAGCGCGTCCCGCTCCCGGGCCTCGTCCATCCGGGAGTCCCACACGACCACCTGCCAGCCGCGCTGTTCGGCCGCCTCCAGCACTCCGGCGGCCACCTCCGGGAAGAAGGGGTTCATCAGGTCCGGGATCACCAGCCCGGCCGTCACGGTCCCCTTGCGCACCAGGCCGCGCGCGAACCGGCTCGGCCGGTAGTCCAGCAGCCGGGCCGCCTCCAGGACACGTTCCTTCGTGGCCGGGTCGATCTCGCCCTTGTCGTTGACCGCGCGGGAGACCGTCTGGCGTGACACTCCGGCCAGCTTCGCGACATCGTGGATCGTGGCCCGTCGGCGGGTACCGTCCGGCCCCTCGACACCCGGCTCCCGCCGCTGATCGTCCGCCCACACGCTGTGCACTGTATCCGGCCACGTACGCACCGGGGCAGGGTCCGGTTCAACGAGGGTGGCCCGGCCCCGCAGGCCGAAGCCCCGGGCCGGCTGGTTTCTAGAACAGCGCGCTGTACGCGTTCAGCGCCGGCTGGCCGCCGAGGTGGGCGTACAGCACGGTGGACTCCCGGCCGATCTCCCCCCGCCGGACCAGGTCGACCATCCCGGCCATCGACTTGCCCTCGTACACCGGGTCGGTGACCATCCCCTCGGTCCGCGCCGCCAGCCGCATCGCCTCCAGCGTCGTCTCGTCCGGGATGCCGTACGTGCCGGCGTGGTACCGCTCGTCCAGCTCGACGTCCGCCTCGGTCAACTCCCGCTTGACGCCGATGAGTTGCCCGGTGTTCCGCGCGATCCGGGCGATCTGCTCACGGGTGGCGGCGGGCCTGGCCGAGGCGTCGATGCCGAGGATCCGGCGCGGACGGCCGCCGGCCTCCTCCAGGGCGGCGAACCCGGCGACCATGCCGGCCTGGGTGGAGCCGGTCACCGAGCACACGACCACGGTGTCGAAGAAGACCCCCGACTCCCGCTCCTGCTCGGCGACTTCGTACGCCCACCCGGCGAACCCCAGCCCGCCCAGCGGATGGTCCGAGGCACCGGCCGGAACGGCGTACGGCTTGCCGCCCGACTCCTCGACCTCCCTGAGCGCCTGCTCCCAGCTGTCCTTGAAGCCGATGCCGAACCCGGCCCGGACGAGGCGTACATCGGCCCCGGCGAGACGGCTGACGAGGATGTTGCCGACCTTGTCGTAGACGGAGTCGGGCCAGTCCACCCAGCTCTCCTGGATCAGCACGCACTTGAGCCCGGCGCGGGCGGCGACGGCGGCGACCTGGCGGGTGTGGTTGGACTGCACCCCGCCGATCGAGACGAGCGTGTCACAGCCCTGCGCGAGCGCGTCGGCGACCAGGTACTCCAGCTTGCGGGTCTTGTTGCCGCCGTACGCGATCCCGGAGTTGCAGTCCTCACGCTTGGCCCAGAGGGCGGCACCGCCGAGGTGGGCGGTGAGGCGTTCCAGGGGGTGGACCGGTGAGGGGCCGAAGAGCAGGGGGTAACGGTCGTACGAGGAAAGGGACATGGGTCCTCCCGGGTCAGTCGTCGTCGGCCAGGTCCACGAGGTCGGCGAGGCTCCGCCAGATCTCCGCCGTGACGCGGACCGCCGCACCCGTGTCGGCGCGGGCGCAGGCCTCGATCAGCCGCTCGTGCAGCCCGGCCGAGCGGCAGGTGCCGCCCTCGCCGAAGCGCCGTCGCTCCAGGCGACGGATGAGCGGGGTGTAGCGGGCGACGGTCGCGGCGGCGGCACGGTTGCCGCTCACCCGGACCAGTACGTCGTGCAGTTCGTCGTCGGCCCGCAGGGCCAGGTCCACCTCACCGGCCGCGACGGCGACGGCGAAGCGCTCGTTGGCCGCGCGCATGATCTCCACGTCGGCGGCCATCAGCCGGGGCACGGCGACCCGTGTCACCAGCTCGTGCATCGCGCCGACCACGGCGGCCGCGTCCCGCACGTCGGCGGCCACGACCGGGGTCACCCGGGTGTAGCTCTGCGGCTTGCTCTCCAGCAGCCCCTCGTCCACCAGCCGCGAGAACGCCTCCCGCACCGGCGCCCGCGACAGCCCGAGCCGTTCGGCGAGCTCGGCGTCCCGCACCACCGCACCGGGCTCGATCTCCCCGGCCACGATGGCGTCCCGGATCGCTGCGTACGCGCGGTCCCTGAGCAGGGTCCGGCTTACGGGTCGCATCGCTTCCACAACTGAAATGTTAGATGTCAGTTCGATGTCCGGACAAGGGTGTGGCCCGCACCCCCCGTGAAGTGCGGGCCACGCTCCGGCCTCGGTCCGGTCCGGACCTCAGGCCGCCGCCCAGGGCCAGTCGGCGTCCCGAGCGCTCTCAAGCAGCGGAACCATCCGGAAAGCGGCGTCCGACAGACCCCCGAAGGTGTGCCGGTTCGCCTTCCCCGACGGGCCGTGGCCCGCCCGGTACCCGGCGAGGTTCCAGGTGTAGACCGGCACGTCGGCGGGAACCTGCTGGGTCGGGTCGCCGTGGTGGCTGTACGCGTACTGCTCGTCGGTGACGATCAGCACCCGGTCCTGCCCCCGGTAGTGCGCGCGGACGGCCGAGGTGGTGTCCGTGCCGCCCAGGTCACCGAAGCGCCCCAGGATCTTGAGCACCGACTCGCCCTTGCCGAAGGCCAGGCGCCGGTTGGTGGTGCCGAACTCGACGAGGTCGGCGTCCTGCGCGCGCAGCGCCAGTGCCGTGCCGAAGATCGCCGCCGCGTCCGCCCGGTTGAGCTTCGAGCGGTCGGACAGCGGACCCCACATCGAGCCGGAGCGGTCCACGAGCACCAGCGTCCGGCCGGGCAGCGCCGGCACATTGGCCAGCGAGTGGCCGAGCGCCTGCTCCAGCGGGTACGCCCAGCGCAGCGAGGGCGCGTGCTGGTACGCGGCGAGGTACCGGAAGGGGAACTGCCGCGACCGCGCGACCTCCGCCGGGTCGCTGATCCGGGCGGCGACCCGGGCCGCGACCTCGTCGGACACACCGGCCTCGTCGAAGTTCCGCAGATTGCGGACCAGCGCCATGGCACCCATGGACGGGATCACGGCCTCCCAGGCCGCCTTGTCCATCGGGCCCTGGAGCCAGCCGGCCAGCGCCTCCCAGGTGATCCCGGCCGCCGCGAGCCGCTCGGCGCCGCCCTCGGACGTGACGACCGCACGCCGCTGCCCGACCGGCAGCGCCATCAGCTCGCGGTGCGCGACCAGCGTCCGGTTCGACGCGGGCGGCACGGCGGTGTCCGGGTTGTGCCGACGGTCGAGGGCGTACCGGAACAGCTCGCCCTGCCACGCCTTGCCGGGGTCCGGCGCCGCGTGCGTCAGGTTGAGGATGTCGCCGAAGCGGTAGCCCTTGGACGCGGTGTCGTACTTCAGCAGCGACTTGCCGCTGTAGAGACGGCGTACGGCGTCGGCGATGCCTCGCTTGACCGGCTTGGGCACGTTCCGGCCGTACGTCGCCGTCCAGTAGGCGAGCAGTTCGCCGGGCTCGTCGGGGCGCCGCAGCACGGAGTCGACGACCTGCCGGTTGGACGGGCCGTCGGTGGCGTCCGCGTCGAGGCGTGCCTTCACGTACTCGGCGGCGCCCACGAGGGCCGCGGTGCGCAGGTTGCCCTCGCCGCGCAGCCAGCCGAGCAGGCCGGCCGTCCACTCGGGGTCGGTGACGGCGAGCTCGCGCACGAGCTTCGCGAACCGGTCGTCGCGGTCGGCGCCGTTCTCGTAGAAGGTCTCCTGCGAGACGAAATTGGCGACGGCGAGGAGGAAGAGCTCCGAGCGCGCGTCGCGCTCATGGCCTCGGCCGCCCTCGTAGGTACGGAGCACACGGCCCGTCGACGTCACTCGCGAAGTGGGACGCGGCTTGGCCGCCCGTGTGTTGAATCGCGCCATGCTGAATTCCCCCGAATTCATTGTGGTTTTCGGAGGGAGGCGCAGCAAAAGGAGGGTGCCCGAGATCAGGAGTCGGCGACGGACTTAGCCTGGTGCTCTTCCGAATTGAGCTACACCGACCCGAAGCCGATGACGGGATTCGAACCCGCAGCCGCCAGATCCAATGAAGTAACCGTTGCCTGCGCACCGGGCACCCACCATGAGCTGCGCCTCCCGAGATCAAGTCGGCGGCGGCATCGGATTCTTGTTGCAAAAGAAGTAGCCGCAGCCTGCGCACCGGGAGGTGCATGAAGTTGTGGTGTCCAGAGATCGAAGTCGGCGGAACCGACAAAGGTGCTCTAACCCCTGAGCTACATCGGCGCGTTGTACCGATGGCGGGACTCGAACCCGCGGCCGCCCCATTATGAGTGGAAGTAGGTCCTGCCTTCGCACCTGGACGTTCATCACTCTAGGAGGCGTACCGCGGGACGGGCGAGCGAATTAAGTTCAGCCGCGCTTCTGCCGCTTCCAGGGCCCCGTGATCGCGAGCATGATGCCGGGGGTCTGGATGTTGGCGTAGAGGGTCCTGCCGTCGCAGGAGAAGGTGACGCCGGTGAACTCGCTGTATTCCGGCTCGGCTTCGGTGCCGATGTTGAGTTCGTTGCGGGCGATGGGGTACGTGCGGCCGCTGTCGGTGGCGCCGAAAAGGTGCTGGATGCCCTCGCCGTCCTCGGCGATGACGAGGCCGCCGTACGGGGAGACGGTGATGTTGTCGGGGCCGTCGAAGGCGCCGTCCTTGGACGGGTCGGGGTTGACGCCGAGCAGGACCTTCAGGGTCAGGGTGCGGCGCTTGGGGTCGTAGAACCAGACCTGGCCGTCGTGCCGGACGGGGCTCTCCGCGCGGGCGAACGAGGAGACGATGTACGTGCCGCCGTCGCCCCACCACATGCCCTCCAGCTTGCGGGCGCGGGTGATCTCGCCGGCGGCGAACTGCTTGCGCACGGGCGTGGCCTTGGCGTCGCGGTCGGGGACGTCCACCCAGTCGACGCCGTAGACCGTGCCGATCTTCGTGGCGCGGGAGAGGTCGTCGACGAACTTGCCGCCGGAGTCGAAGCACTTGGGGGCCTGCAGGACGCCCGCGTCGTCGGCGAGGGCGCGGAACTTGCCGCGGCCGTACTCGAAGCCCTTCGGCGGGGTCCAGCGGAAGAGCAGGCCGTTGGGCGAGGCGGCGTCCTCGGTGAGGTAGGCGTGGCCGCGCCTGGGGTCGATGACGACGGCCTCGTGGTCGTAGCGGCCGAAGAACTTCAGCGGCTTGGGGTCACGGTTGGCGCGCCGGTCGACGGGGTCGACCTCGAAGACGTAGCCGTGGTCCTTGGTCATGCCGTTGGTGCCGGCCTTGTCGGAGTTCTCCTCGCAGGTGAGCCAGGTGCCCCAGGGGGTGCGGCCGCCCGCGCAGTTGGTGGAGGTACCGGCGATGCCGACCCACTCGGCGACCTGTCCGCCGGGGCGGACCTCGACGACCGTGCAGCCACCGGAGGCGGCGGGGTCGTAGACGAGGCCCTCGGTGAGCGGGACGGGGTACTTCCAGTTGGCGCGCGGGCCCTTCAGCTCGTGGTTGTTGACGAGGAGGGTGGTGCCGCGGGGGCCGTCGAAGGCCGCCGTGCCGTCGTGGTTGGAGGGCGTGATCTCGCCCGACTCCAGCTTCGTCTTCCCGCTGTACGTGATGACGCGGTACTTGAACCCGGCGGGCAGCGCGAGGATGCCCTCCGGGTCCGGGATCAGCGGTCCGTACCCGACACCGCCACCGTCGGCGTCCGCGGACTCCTCGCTCGCGACCTCGGTGTCCGTGGACGCGAGGGCGTTCGGCGCGGTGGCGAGAACGCCGGCACTGCCCGCCAGCGCGACACCGGCACCGGTGATCGCGGAGGTTCTGGCGAAGTCCCTGCGGGTGAGCGACATGGTGTCTCCCTGTGACAGTGGGTGCCGTGGAGGGTGGCGGACTTCGGGTCGGCCAACAATCTCGCTCACGTCTTAACTGCGGTTGAACAACGCCCTAAGGGGCGCGGGACTGTATCCATATGCGGCTCCGCCGCGTGGGCGCGACCAGCCCCCACATACCCGCAGCCGCCCACCCGGCCATTACCCCCCTTGTTGCGACCGCGCCTTGAAGGCCGCCTTCCGCGCCTCCTTCGCGATCTTCTTGTCCGGGTGCAGCCGTCCCATCGCCTCCAGCACATCCGCGGTCGCCGGATGCTCCACCCGCCAGACCGCCGTGAAGAACCCGCTGTGCTGCGCGGCCAGCCCCTGCACCAGCGCCCTCAGCTCGTCGGAGTTGCCCTCGGCCGCCAGCTGCGCGGCGACCGTGTCGATGGTCAGCCAGAACACCAGGTCCTGGGAGGGCGGGGGCACATCGGCGAACCCGGCCTCGGTCAGCCAGACCCGGGCCAGCCCGCCCAGCTCCGGGTCGTCCAGGACCTCGCGGAGCGCCGGCTCGGCCTCCGCGCCGACCAGGGACAGCGCCTGCTGGCAGCGCAGCCGCCGCAGCGGCGCCCCCTCATCGGCGCCCCGTGCCGCCGCGAGCAACTCCCGTGCGGCGGCGAGGGGTTCGGGCCGGGCGGCCAGCCACTGCTCGGTCTCGGCCTGCGCGGCGCTCTGCGGGTACAGGGCGGTCCCGTCGAGCAGCGCGTCGGCGCCCTTGTCGGCGAGGTCCCCGACGGCCGGCGCCTCGAACCCGGCCTCCAGCAGCCGGGACCGCAGCCCGTACCGTCCGAGCGGGGTCAGCCGCACCATGCCGTAGCGCGACACGTCGGTGTCGTCCACCACGGCGGAGGGCTCCTCGGCGTCGGCCATCAGTGCCTCGTCCACGGGCTGGTAGTCCACCAGGCCGACCGGCTCCAGCAGCCGGAACTGGTCGTCCAGGCGCATCATCGCGTCGGACACCTGCTCCAGGACGTCGTTGGTGGGCTCGCCCATGTCGCTGGGCACGATCATCGACGCGGCCAGCGCGGGCAGCGGCACGGGGCCGTCGCCGGGGCCGTCCTCGCTGACCGTCAGCAGGTAGAGGTTGCCGAGGACGCCGTCGAGGAACTCCGCCTCGGCCTCCGGGTCCCAGTCCAGCGAGGAGAGGTCGACCTCGCCGCCCGCGTCCATGGCATCGACCAGGTCGTCCAGGTCGGGCACGCTCGCGTCGGCGAGCACCGTCTCCAGTGCCCCGAGCCACACGCCGAGCACGTCCTGCGGCGAACCGCCGGTCAGCAGGGCCAGGTCGGCGCCGGTCGCGACCGTGCCGGCCTCCTCGTCGACGACCTCGACCAGCCCGGTGTCGACGGCCACCCGCCAGGCCTCGCTGGCGTAGGCGGCGGCGTCGTCCCCGCTCAGGCCGAGCTCCTCGGCGGCGGCGGGCAGCTGTTCGTCGGTGAGCCCGCCCCCGGCGTCGATGCGGGTGTCGGGTCCGGCCCAGCGGGCCAGTCGCGCGGCCCGGGAGAGCAACGGCGTGGACAGCGCGTCCCGCGCCAGCTCCGCTTCGGGGTGCAGCCGCACCGGCGGCAGGGGGGAGCGGGAGCTGTCTGACATCGGCTGGTTCTCCTAGAGCGCTCTGCATGGCCGTACACATCACGGCTCAACCGCTCAGCCTAGACGGATTTCCACCCATGCCGCCCGGTTCATCTCCCTGCCGGGAGGCGTACATGGCCGAAACCTTGACAAGTGGCTTGACCAGGCAGGAGATTACGCGCGTAGAAGTCTGGCGGACATCTGTTCACTGTATTTTCTACGCGCGTTGCCGCCGCCCGCCGTCGGCGGCCCCACGTTCCACGCTCCACCTCACGTTTCACCCTCGTCCCGGCACCCACGTATGTCCCCGGAGGGATCCCGTTGCCGAGCAAGAAGTCCGCGCGTCTCGCCGCGCTCACCGTCGCCGCCGTCTGCTCCGCGGCGTCCACCGTCGTGCTGACCGCGCCCGCGCATGCCGACTCCGTGCGCATCCATGACATTCAGGGCAGCACCCGAATATCCCCGTACGCCGGCAAGCAGGTCACGGATGTGGCCGGAATCGTCACCGGCGTACGCACCTACGGCTCGTCCAGAGGGTTCTGGATCCAGGATCCGACCCCGGACGACAACCCGGCCACCAGCGAGGCCCTCTTCGTCTACACCAACTCCACACCGAAGGGCGTCGCCGTCGGCGACGCGGTCACGGTGGCGGGCGCGGTCCAGGAGTACGTCCCGGGCGGTGCCGCCACCGGCAACCAGTCGATCACCGAGATCACCAAGCCGACGTTCACCGTCGTCTCCAGCGGCAACGCCCTCCCGGCCGCCGTGGTCATCTCCGCCAAGTCGGTACCGGCCGCGTACACCCCCGCCGGCGACACCGCCGTGAACGGCTCGATCAACGGCCTGACGCTCCAGCCGGCCGCGTACGCCCTGGACTACTACGAGTCCCTTGAGCACATGAACGTCCGGGTCGCCGACACCCGGGTGGTCACCGGCACCGACGACTTCAACGAGCTGTGGGTCACGGTGAAGCCGCGCGAGCACGCGAGCCGCCGTGGCGGTACGGTCTACGGCTCCTACGAGTCGCAGAACACCGGCCGCCTGCAGATCCAGTCCCTCGGCGCGGCCGCCGACTTCCCGAAGGCGAACGTCGGCGACACGCTCGCCGGCACCACCACGGGTCCGCTGGACTACACCCAGTTCGGCGGCTACACCCTGGTCGCGAACGAGCTCGGCACCCTCAAGAGCGCCGGCCTCAAGCGGGAGACGACCGAGAAGCAGGGGCGTGGCGAGCTGGCGGTCGCGACGTACAACGTCGAGAACCTCGACCCGTCCGACGCCACCTTCGCCGCGCACGCCTCCGCGATCGTGAACAACCTCCAGTCGCCCGACATCGTGTCCCTGGAGGAGATCCAGGACAACAACGGCGCGACGAACGACGGTACGGTCGCCGCCGACCAGACGATGCAGAAGCTGATCGACGCGATCGCGGCCGCGGGGGGCCCGGCGTACCAGTGGCGCTCCATCGACCCGGTGAACAACGCCGACGGCGGTCAGCCGGGCGGCAACATCCGCCAGGCGTTCCTGTACAACCCCGAGCGGGTCTCCTTCGTGGACCGTGCGGGCGGCGACGCCACGACCGCCGTCGGCGTGACCAAGGTCGACGGCAGGGCGGCGCTGACGGCCTCCCCCGGCCGTATCGACCCGGCCAACGCGGCCTGGACGAACAGCCGCAAGCCGCTGGCCGGCGAGTTCACCTTCCGTGGCCGCACGGTCTTCGTGATCGCCAACCACTTCGCCTCCAAGGGCGGCGACCAGTCGCTGCACGGGCAGTACCAGCCGCCGGCGCGCAGCTCGGAGACCCAGCGCCACCTGCAGGCGACCGCGGTCAACACGTTCGTCAAGGACATCCTGGCCGTCCAGAAGAACGCGGACGTCGTGACGCTCGGCGACATCAACGACTTCGAGTTCTCCGGCACCGCCGAGCGGCTGGAGGACGGCGGCGCGCTGTGGTCGGCGATCAAGTCGCTGCCCAGGAGCGAGCGTTACTCCTACGTCTACCAGGGCAACGCCCAGACGCTGGACCAGATCCTGGTCAGCCCGTCGATCCGGCGCTCCTGCGACTTCGAGTACGACAGCGTGCACGTCAACTCGGAGTTCAACGACCAGATCAGCGACCACGACCCGCAGGTGCTGCGGTTCCGCCCGTAACCTCCGGTGCGTTTCAGGACTGGCTGAACACGCCGTTCAGCCAGTCCTGCCAGGCGGCCTCGCACTCCTTGATCTCGGCGCCCGGCGTGAAGTCGTGCAGCGAGATACCGACCGGGTGGCCCCAGTGGTTGCGCCCGAAGAAGCGGGTGAGGCCCCGGTCCGTGCGCAGCCCGATGAAGTACGGGTTGCGGAAGTCGACCACGGCGTCGAAGGCGTCCGGGCCGTGGACCGTCAGCCGGGTGCCGGCGGCCGTGTCCGCCCCGATGCCCAGCGCCCGCGCCACGGCTTCGAGCGCGTCGCCGGCCTTCGAGGCCTCGGGCCCGTCGAAGGTGGCGAACGCCGCGGGGCGGGGCGCGAAGTGGACGAGGTACTCGCGCAGGGTGTGCAGATAGAAGTCGGTGTGCCTGGAGGCGCCGTCGTACTGGTTGTCCCAGTCGTCGACGAAGATGCCGCTGTGCACGTACCGCACCCAGGCCCGGCGGCCGTCGTCGCGGGGTTCGACGGTGTAGTCGAGCTGGTTCATCGACTGCTCGGTGATGCCCTCGACGTTCTCGACCCGGTTGGTGTAGCGGTGCGGCGGGTCCCAGGCGGTGACGGTCGACCCGAAGGGCCCCTTGCCGCCGACCTTGGGCTCCGGCGGCTCCATCGGCCACAGGTAGCCGTCGGTGCCGGTGGTGACGGCGTCCCACACCTGCTGCGGGGTGGCGTCGACCTCGAACTCGCGGGCGATCTCGAATTCCTTGGACATGGTGGACTCCTGCTTACTGGCTGTGCCTACTGACTGGGCTTACTGACTGGGCTTACTGACTGTCGAGTTCAGGGCTCTGCTGCTGAGGCTTGACCGTGGGATGGACGGCGACCACGATCCGGTGATCCCGGCCGCCCTCCGCGTCGGGCACGTCGTACTTGCGGATCAGCGCGCTCACGCCCGCCGTCAACTCCTCGATGAACGCGGCCCGTTCGGCCGCCGAGGCGAAGCGGACCTCGCCGTCCAGCGCGTACGTCGCCAGCCGCTTGCGGGCCTTCGTCGCGCCGGTGATCAGCGAACCGACGTCCCGGACCAGCCGGGCGCCGAGCGCGAGCAGCCAGCGCGCGGAGAGCTGGTCGCGGAAGCGGTCCGGGTCCGGCTGCACGGCGGCGAGCGCGAGCGGCGAGATCACGTACGACGCGGCGGTGGCCCGC
This sequence comes from Streptomyces sp. NPDC059010, assembly GCF_042740355.1. Taxonomy (NCBI): domain Bacteria; kingdom Bacillati; phylum Actinomycetota; class Actinomycetes; order Kitasatosporales; family Streptomycetaceae; genus Streptomyces; species Streptomyces sp. NPDC059010. The sequence continues at coordinate 129,980 of NZ_JBHYJA010000004.1, read as the reverse complement.
ATCAGCCGCTCGGTGACGTTGCCCTTGCGGCGCTCGTCGGCCAGCTCGACCAGGCCGTGCCGCTCCAGCGCCTTGAGGTGGTAGTTCACCTTCTGCCGGGGCAGTCCGACCTTGCCGGCCAGCATGGCGGCCGACGCGGGGCCCGCCGCCAGTTCGGCGAGCAGCCGGGCCCTTATGGGGTCCAAGGAGACGGCTGCGGCCTCGGGGTCCTCGATCACGGTGACGTCCAGCATGGGTCCACCGTCCCACCGAAAACTTTTTTTGTCCAGACGGTTCGAGTTTTCGGAAGGTGGGGTTGGCGTTGGCCGGGGGCTGCGAGCTGCGGCTGCGGCTGCGGCTGCGGCTGCGGCTGCGGCTGCGGCTGCGGACACACAGGTGGCGGCGCGGGACCGATGTACAGTCCCGCGCCGCCACCCCGATTCCCTCGTACCGGCCGTCCCGGTACCTCAGCCGCAGCCGCCGTGTCCGCCGCAGCGGGCGCCGCCCGCCGGTGCCGTCGTCGGCCCCGTCAGTGGTGTCCGTGGTGCCGTCGTCGCAGCATCCCGGTCGCGACCGCCGCTCCCACGGCGGCGCCGGCGACCAGTACCGGCCGCGGGTGCCGCAGACCGGCCTGGACGACGGTACGTACGGGGCCCGGCACGCTGTTCTCCACGGCATGCCCGGCGCGTGCCGCACCGTCGTGAACGGTGTGTCCGGTCCGGGTCGCCCGGTCCTGCACCGCGTACCCCGCCTGGGCCGCGCTGCTGCGCAGTTGCACGGTCATCGCGCCCGCCTTGTCGCGGAGGTCGGCGGCACGGGCCAGGGCCCGGCCCTTCACATCCGCCTTCCCCGCGAGGTCCGCCACGCTGTCGGCGGATTCACTCCGGGTCTCCTCGATCTGCCCCCGCAGTTCCTCGGGCCCCTTGGCCCCACGGGCACCCTTGGCCCCGCCGGTCGGCTCGGCACCGCCGGTTCCCTCGGCCCGGCCCTTCGCGGCACCGCCCTTCGCGGCCCCGCCGCCGGACTCCCCCGCTGCCCCTTCCGCCCCCGCCTTCCTGTCCGTCATCGCTGTACCTTCCTTGATCTCCTCGATCCTCGAAATCCCGGACGTCCGCGGAATCCCGGACGTCCGCGCAATCCTGGACGTCCGGTCCTCCCGGTTCGGAACGGAACCCACGGGTACCCTGCCCCGCCCCCGCTATCCCTGTCGTCCGTCGCCCGGCCCCGCCTCTCCCAAGCGGGCCAGCTGGGTCTGGAACCAGTCGAGGCGGGCCTGCAACAGGGCGGCCTCGGCGGCGAGTTCGGGTACGCCGAGGTCTTCGGCGGCGCCGAGGTCGGCCATCGTCACGGACGAGGCACCCTTTCCGGCCACCACCCGCAGCCCCTCTCCCGCCAGCCGGGCGAACCCCGCGAGCGAGACGGACGTACGGCCGTGCAGACAGCCCGCGCAGGAAGGGGCGAGTGCCCGCCAGCCGGGGCGGCCCCAGCCTGCATCGGCCAGGGCGGCGGCGACCGTACCGCAGGCGCACGGGCCCACCGTGGCGGTGCACACCCGCTGACGGGCGTAGCGGTAGCCGCGTTCGAAGCGGATGTACCGGCCCAGCACGGTGACTTCGAGCAGTACGGCCGTCCGGTGCTCGGCCGTGCACAGCAGCGCCTCGGCCGCCGTGCGGTCGTGCACACAGTGGAAGCCGCAGTCGCAGTGGCGGCTCGGTGCCCGGTGCCGCAGGCCGTAGACGCAGGACGCGTCGGCCAGGGCTCCGTACGGCAGCGCGCCGCCCAGCGACACACCGGTGAACCCGGCCCGGCTGCCGTCCTGGGACAGCATCGGGTGGGCGATCTTGTATCCGGTCGGCGGCTCCGTCGGGCGTTCCTCCGGAAGCCGCAGTCTCATCGGTCTGCCGGGACCTCTTCGGGCGCGGACGCCTCGATGTCCCGCAGTTCCTCCGCGAGGTCGACTTCCTCGTCGTGGGCCTGCGGCTGCTCTTCCGCGACTCCGGTGGCGAGTGCCTTGCCGAGCTTCATGACGCCTCCCATGACCAGCTGGTCGTTCACCGTCCCGACCATGGTGACCCATGACGCCCCGGTTTGGACATAGGGCAAGCCTTTACCTCATAGCATCCCTTAGCGATATCTCGTAGAAAAATTAAGTGGAGCTACGCGACCGCCGAGCCGACACTCGTCCTATGACCACTGCTGACGCCCCCGTCCCGCCCTTCGGCCGCGCCCTGTGCGCCATGATCACGCCGTTCACCGAGGCGGGGGCGCTCGATCTGGACGGCGCGCAGCGGCTCGCCGACCGGCTGGTGAGCGAGGGGTGCGACGGCCTGGTGCTCTCCGGTACGACGGGCGAGTCGCCGACCACGACGGACGCCGAGAAGTCGGAGCTGGTCAGGGCCGTGCGGGAGGCGGTGGGCGAGCGGGCGACGGTCGTCGCGGGGGTGGGCACCTTCGACACCCGGCACACCGTCGAGCTGGCCCTGGCGGCCGAAAAGGCGGGCGCCGACGGGCTGTTGGTGGTCGCGCCGTACTACAGCAAGCCCCCGCAGGACGCCGTCGAGGCTCACTTCCGCGAGATCGCCGACGCGGCCGGACTGCCGCTCGTGCTGTACGACATCCCGGGCCGCACCGGCACCCGCGTCGAACCGGAGACACTGATCCGACTCGCCGAGCACCCCCGGATCGTGGCGGTGAAGGACTGCTCCTACGACTTCCTCGGCGCCCAGAAGGTGCTGGCCCGCACGGAGTTGGCGTACTACGCGGGCTGCGACGAGCACAACCTCGCGCTGTACGCGGTGGGCGGGGCCGGTTACATCAGCACGGTGGCGAACGTCGTACCGGACCGGCTCCGTGCGGTCCTGGACGCGTTCGAGGCGGGCGACACCCCCGTGTCCGCCCGCCTCCAGCAACGCGCCACGCCGCTCATCGAGTTGATGATGTCGGCGGGGCTGCCCGGCACGGTCACCACGAAGGCCCTGCTCAATGAGCTCGGCCTGCCCGCGGGCCCGGTCCGCGCACCGCTGCGGCCCGCCGGCCGGGAGGCGGTCGACGGACTGCTGGCGGCGTACGAGGCGCTCACCGCCGACTGATCACGACCGGCGGATCAGCGGCGTGCGCCGGGGCCGGTACTCCTCCTCCGGGCCGGGCGCCCGCCTCTCTTCCGCCGAACAGCGGGGCCCGTACCGCTTCCCCCTCAGCGATACGGGCCCCGGCCCACGCTCACTGCGTGCGGCGTGCGATCAGCCCCACTTGTACCCGTCGCCGAAGAGCAGGAGGTGCTCCAGCACATCCTCCATCGGGTCGTCCACCTGCCCCATGTTGATCAGCGCGATACGGGGTCCGTTGTGCGAGCCGGTGTTGGTCTCGTCGGCGTACGCGTTCCCGACCGGCAGCCAGCACGCCCCCACGACGGTCACCGCACCGACCACCAACCGCAGCGCGCTCCTCGTCCGCTCGCTCATCTTCCCTCGACCGGCCATCGGTCCCTCATTTCGTCGGTTCGGCGTCTGATCGGAAACTGCGTCCACCCGTTCATCTGCCTGGACCGCACGGAGGTCACGTGGAGTAACCCGTACGTGAGCGCGCCGCGTCACGACCACGACGAACGCCCTCCGCTGCCGTGTGCGGCTGCGGAGGGCGTCCACCCAGCTGGGTCTGACCGTCGGACGTCGTCAGTTGTGGCTGTGCAGGATGTCGTTCAGGCCACCCCAGACCGCGTTGTTCGGGCGGGCCTCGACGGTGCCGGTGACCGAGTTGCGGCGGAAGAGGATGTTGGAGGCGCCGTTCAGCTCGCGGGCCTTGACGATCTGGCCGTCGGGCATCGTCACGCGGGTGCCCGCGGTGACGTACAGGCCCGCCTCGACCACGCACTCGTCGCCGAGGGCGATGCCGACGCCCGCCTCGGCGCCGATCAGGCAGCGCTCGCCGATGCTGATGATGACGTTGCCGCCGCCGGACAGGGTGCCCATCGTGGAGGCGCCGCCGCCGATGTCGGAGCCGTCGCCGACGACGACGCCCGCGGAGATACGGCCCTCGACCATGGAGGTGCCCAGGGTGCCGGCGTTGAAGTTGACGAAGCCCTCGTGCATGACGGTGGTGCCCGCGGCGAGGTGCGCGCCGAGGCGGACCCGGTCGGCGTCGGCGATACGGACGCCCTTGGGGGCGACGTAGTCCGTCATGCGCGGGAACTTGTCGACCGAGGTCACCTGGAGGTGCAGGCCCTCGGCGCGGGCGTTCAGGCGCACCTTCTCCACGTCGTCGACGGCGACCGGGCCGAGCGAGGTCCATGCGACGTTGGCGAGGAAGCCGAACTGGCCCTCCAGGCTCAGGCCGTGCGGCTTGACCAGGCGGTGGGAGAGCAGGTGCAGACGCAGGTAGACGTCGTGCGCGTCGATCGGCTTCTCGTCGATCGAGGCGATGACCGTGCGGACCGCGACGACCTCGACGCCCCGGCGCGCGTCCGGCCCGATCGCCTTGGCGGCGCCTTCGCCGAGCAGTTCGACGGCCTTCTCCGCGGACAGCCGCTCGCTGCCGGAGGGGCCAGGGCCGCTCGCGGCAGTCTCCGTGACGAGCTCGGGCGCGGGGAACCAGGTGTCCAGAACGGTGCCGTCGGCGGCGATCGTGGCAAGGCCGGCGGCCACGGCGCCGGTGGTACGAGGAGCAGTCGTGTCGGTCATAAGGGCAACCTAACGTGACGCCCACCGCGGGGGCGAACCGACAGGGGCACGTCTCACGTGCCGGGCGGTACGGCGGATCGGGACACGCTCAGCGGCGAGGCGCCCCGCCTGATCCCCGTCACGGAATGACCCGTGCCAGCACCTCCCGCGCGTACTCCTCGTCGTAGGTCCCCCCGGCGAGCAGCACCTGCAGACAGATGCCGTCCATCAGGGCCACCAGCGCCCGCGCCGTGACCGCGTCCGTGCGGTGCGAGAGCAGGTCGGCGAGGTCCTGCGCCCACTCGGCGGCGACCGGGCGCAGGGCGGGGCGGCGCAGGGCGGCGAGGTAGAGCTCGTACTCCAGCTCCACGCCGGTGCGGTCGCCCGCGAGCCACTCGCCCAGCCAGCCCGCGAGTTCCGCGGCCAGATCGGCGTCCGGGTCCTCCAGCCCGCCGCGCGAGGCCACCACCTTGGCGAACCCCTCGCTGGCCTGGCGCAACGCGGCGACCAGCAGATCGTCCAGGGTCTTGAAGTGGTACGTCGTCGAGCCGAGCGGCACATCCGCGTCGGCGGCGACGGTGCGGTGGCTGAGCCCGGCGATGCCCTTCTCCCCGACGACCCGGATCGCCGCGTCGATGATCCGCTGACGCCGCTCGGGGTCGTAGCGCCGGGCCATCAGTGCGCACCGCCCAGGTTCAGCACCACCACGCCGACGATGATCAGCGCGATGCCCGCGGCCTTGGTGACCGTCAACCCGTCCCCCAGGAACACGATCCCGATGGTGGCGATGGCCGCGGTGCCGACGCCGGCCCAGATGGCGTAGGCGGTGCCCACGGAGACGGTCTTCAGCGTCTGGGCGAGCAGCGCGAAGGAGACGAGATAGCCGAGGGCGGTCACCAGCGACGGCAGCAGCCTGCTGAAGCCTTCGCTGTACTTCATGGCGGTGGTGGCGGCCACCTCGGCCGCTATGGCTCCGGCGAGCAGCAGGTATCCCATGTGTACGAGCGTACACAACGATGCGTACGACCGTACACAAGCCCCACCCTCACAGACCTTGACCCGGTCCCCCTATGCCTTCCGCGCCTCGAAGTCCCGGCGTGACGCCTCGATGTGGCCGATGTACCGGTGGGTCCAGTCGCACATCCCGTCGATGGTCACCCGCAGGGCCTGGCCCGGCTCGGTGAGCGTGTACTCGACACGCGGCGGCACGGTGGGGTGCACGGTGCGCTCGACCAGGCCGTTGCGCTCCAGCATGCGCAGGTTCTGGGTGAGCATCTTGTGGCTGACGCCCTCGATCTCGTTCCGCAACTCACTGAAGCGCAGGGTGCGTTCACCCAGGGCCTCGATGATCAGGAGCGCCCATTTGTTGGCGATGTCCGAGAAGATCTCCCGGCCCAGCGAGTCCGCGCGGGTCAGGTCCGCCTGGTCGGGCAAGCCGCTGAGCTGCTTGGTCACCATGAGGTTCCCCAGTCACTGAAAAGTGCGTTCTTCCATGTCAGCGGCCACTCTCCTACGGTTCCCGAGTAACTACAAGTGACTACGAGAGGGCGGACCACACCATGGCCATCACCCTGGTGAACCCGACCGGACTGGTGGAGATCGACGCCTATCGGCAGGTGTCGGTCGCGAGCGGGTCGAAGCTGGTCTTCATCGCCGGGCAGGTCGCCTGGGACGCCGACGGGGTCACCGTCGGGGAGGGCGACCTCGCCGCCCAGGTCGAGCAGTGCTACCTCAACATCGGCACCGCCCTGTCCGCGGTCGGCGCCACCTTCGACGACGTCGCGAAACTGAACGTCCATGTCGTGGACTGGACCCCCGACAAGATGCCCCTGCTCATGGAGGGCATCACCCGGGCCGCCGCGAAGCTCGGGGGCGCTCCCGTCCCGCCGGCCACGCTGCTGGGCGTCGCGGCCCTCGACGTTCCCGAGCACCTGGTCGAGATCGAGGCCACGGCCGTACTCGACTGACCGGTCAGCAAGTGCGGCGGCGGTACCGTGCCTTCCCTTGCGGTACGACGTCGAGGTCGCGCAGCACCACCGAGAGCCGGTCGCCCCACTCCTCACAGGCGGCGGCGAGGCCGTCGGCGCGGTACTCGATGACGAAGACCCGGTCGTCGTAGGCGTCCGCGTACTCGCCGCACTCGTCGTACTGGCCGCACTCCTCGGCGACCGCGAAGTCGAAGCCGAGGTCGCGCCCTTGCCGTGCCAGACCGGCGGCGTTCTTCTGGCCGATCGCGAGGCCGGCGGCATGGGCCCGGGCGGCGAGCAGCTTGCCGAAGGCCATGTCGTCGTCGGTGGCCAGCAGCCCGTCGGACCGCTCGTGCGAGTCGAGGTTGTCGGCCTCGACCGCCTGGAATCCGGCCTCGGCACAGCCGTCGATCCACTTGCCCACGATCCCGGCGAGCCGTTCGCGCTTGGCGGCCGTCGAGATGTCGAGCAGGGCCTCGTCCCAGTCCTCGTCGACCACCAGCGTGCCGTCGGCGTCGCGGAGCAGCAGGTCGGGATGGTGGTCCTGCCACCAGCCCTCGGCGTCCGGCTGGGTCTGGAAGGCGTTGACGTAGCAGATGTTGTACACGTCCGGCGCGGGCTTCGCCGTACGGTCGCGGGAGACCGCTTCCACGCCACTGGGCGGCGGATAGGCACCGCCGATCTGGTAGTCGAAGCCGATGCCCGGCTCGGGCAGTTCCACCTCCGCCTCGCCGCCCGGGCCCGTGGCCGAGGGAGCGGTGGAGCGGTCCGGGGCGGCGCCGTCCCCGCCGTCGGACGCCGTGCAACCGCCGACGGCGAGGGCGAGCGCACCGCACAGAGCCGCGACCGCCGACGCTCGGCGAAGGGCACGGGGGACGCGGTGGACCATGATCCGGGGGCTCCTGTCGGTGCGTGAACTACGGTGCTGCCCGGCCATGATGCCCTGCTCCGGGGCACGGTTTGGCACGTGCCCGCCCCTACGACGACCCGCCCACACTCCCGAAGCTCATCCGGTGTGCTCGGCGCACAGGCATCCCACGCCCCGCTCGATCCACTCCCGGCCGGCCCACTCCGGATGCCGCTCGATCAGCAGCGCCCCGACCTCGGCGGCGATCTCGTCCTCGCCCATCGCGGAGTCCCGTCGCCGCCAGGTCTCGTCGCGCAGCTCGCGCAGATAGTCCCGGACTTCGGTGAGCACCTCCGGACCGCCGACGCCACCATGTCCGGGGACCACAACCCGGGCTCGGCCCGCGACCAGTCGGTCCATCACCGCCAGCCAGCGCACGCCGGAGACGTCGGTGTCGTACGGCGGGAACCACGGGAAGATGGCGAACTGCCCGGTCTCGGCCAGGTCCCCGGTGAACAGCACCCCGGCGTCCGGCACTTCGACGACCTGGTCGCCCCTCGTATGGCCCCGTCCGGTGGCCCGCAACCGGACGATCCGGCCGCCGAGATCCAGGTCGCGACCGCCGTCGTGGACCACGTCGGGGGTGGGCGGACGGACGCCTTCGAGACGGCGGGCTATGTCCCCGCCGAAGCCCCGGAACATCTCCAGGTAACCCGCTCCCTTGGTCCTGAGGTCGTCGGCCTGTGCGCGGTTGACCAGGTAGGTGGCCTCGTCGGCGAAGACATGGGCGCCGAAGGCGTGTTCGGGGTGGAAGTGGGTCGTGGTCAGGTACAGCCGGCGGCCCTTCGCGACCTCGGTGGCGAACGCGAGGACCTGCTCGGCGTTGGCGGTGCCCATGCCCGTCTCTACGACGAGCACGGCCCGGGTCCCGCCGATGACGCCGATATTGGGCACCAGCGGGACCCCTCGGTTCGGGATCACCAGCAGGCCGGGGGCGATCTCCTCGGCGCCCGCCGTGCGTACGACGGGGTCGGGCAGGGGCTCTTCGGACATCGATTTCTCGGTCATGCTCCGAGTCCAACGCCGAGGCGCCCCGACCGTCCAAGACCCATACGGTGGACCCGATACCGTACGGGTATCGTCGCTGTTCATGGAGCTGCGCACCCTGCGCTATTTCGTGGCCGTCGCCGAGGAACTCCACTTCGGCCGGGCCGCTGCCCGCCTGCACATGAGCCAGCCGCCGCTGAGCCGGGCGATCAGACTGCTGGAGTCCGACGTCGGCGCCGCCCTGCTGCACCGCTCCCCCGCGGGCGTCACCCTCACCCCGGCCGGGGCAGCGCTGCTGGACGAGGCGCGTGCCCTGCTCGACCAGGCCGACCGGGTCCGGGTACGGGTGGCGACGGCGGCCGGCGCCACCACTCTCACCGTCGGCTTCCTGGGCGACAGCACCGACCGGGGCGCGCGGCGACTGGCCGACGCCTACCGGGAACGCCACCCCGGCGTGGAGGTACATGTCCGCGAGACCGACCTGACGGATCCGACCTGCGGGCTGCGCGCCGGCCTCGTCGATGTCGCCCTGACCCGCGGGCCGTTCGACGAGGCGGGCCTGACGGTGCACGAGTTGCGGGCCGACCCGGTGGGCGCCGTGCTGCGCGCCGACGATCCGCTCGCCCGACGCGACCGGCTGACGCTGTCCGACCTGGCCGGCCGGCGCTGGTTCCGGTTCCCGGCGGGCACCGACCGGCTCTGGCAGGCGTACTGGAACGGCGGTGAGAGCCGCGAGGGTCCCGTGGTGCGCGGCGTCCAGGAGTGTGTGCAGGCAGTGCTGTGGAACGGCACGGTCGGGATGACCCCGCTCGGGCACGAGATGCCCGAGGAGCTGGCCGTCGTCCCGGTCGTCGACATGGCGCCGAGCCGCGTGCTGGTGGTGTGGCAGGAGGGCGACAGGAACCCGCTGATCAGGTCACTGGCCGGGATCGCGACGGCCGCGTACCGCGTTTGACGGCAAGTGGCCGCCCAGGAACGCCGATTCGCGCTGTTTCACGTTGATTCACGTTGATTCACTCGGAGGAACCGATGTGGATACGGGTCGTTCCAAACAGCTGCTCCCGAACCACTGGGTCCACTAGTGTTTCACCGTTCACATACCGGTCCTTCGCAGCCGCGGCTGTCGTCTCGTGACGCCGCTGGAGGAACACCGCATGCGTGAAAACAAGTCCCGGCCGCCTCAGGACCAACCCTGGGAGAACGGCTGGGCCCCGGACACCTCGCGGGCACCGGGAACGCGCCGCCTGTGGCTCGCGGGCGGGATGGCGTTGGCGACGATCATCGCCTGCGCCACGGCGATAGCCATATCGGAGAGGGACTCCGACGGTGATTCAGCCGCGGCTTCGACACCCGCCGCGGACTCGACGGTCCCCGGCCTGATCTCCTTCGCCACACCCTCGGGGACCGCTCCCCCGAACGGCAAGAGCGGCCTGTCGACGAAGAAGCCGACGACCGAGGCACCCCATCAACAGAACGCCTCCAAGCCGGAGCCGGTGCCTTCCAAGTCCCCTTCCGGCGACGCCGGTTCACCGACGAAGGCCCCGAAGCCCCCGGCTACCACCACCTGGCTTTCCGTACGCTCGGTCAACTACCCCGACCGCTACTGGCACATGAGCGACGGCATGGTGGGCCTCGACCAGGTCCGCGGTTCCGAGTCCCGCGAGGACTCCACCTTCAAGCAGGTCAAGAGCCTGGCCAACAGCTCCTGCTACTCCTTCGCCACGCGCGACGGCCAGTACCTGCGCCACCGCAACTTCGTCCTGCGCGCCGAACGCGCCGACGGCTCCGCCCTGTTCACCCAGGACGCCACGTTCTGCCCGCGCGGCTCGGCCCACTCCTCCGACGCGACCATGCTGGAGTCGGTGAACTACCCGGGCTACTTCCTGCGCCACAAGAACTTCGTCGTCCGCCTCGAACGCTACGACCACAGCTCCCTGTATCTGGCGGACTCGTCGTTCCGGCTGGTGAACGGGCTGGCCTGAGCCGGGTCGGCACAGGCAGCCCGGGCACAAGAAAAGCGGCGGCACCCGGCAGGTGCCCCCGCGGGCGCGTGGACCGGGAGTCTCAGAGGTTGTACCCCCGCGCCCCGAGCGGCGCTCGGCCGTCGGCCGGGGGGTTGT
>NZ_JBHYJA010000004.1:102419-119355 GCF_042740355.1 Streptomyces sp. NPDC059010 | reverse complement strand
CTCTCAGCCCCCGCCCGCCCCCCCCCCCCCCCCACCACCCCACCCCCCCCACCCCCCCCCCACCCCCCCCCGCTTCCGCGTGAACGGGAAGTCTCAGACGTTGAACCCCAGCGCCCGAAGCTGCTCTCGGCCGTCGTCCGTGATCTTGTCCGGGCCCCACGGCGGCATCCAGACCCAGTTGATGCGCAGCTCGCTCACGAGGCCGTCCGTGGCGGACTTGGCCTGGTCCTCGATGACGTCGGTCAGCGGGCAGGCCGCCGAGGTCAGGGTCATGTCGAGCGTCGCGATGTTCGCTTCGTCGATGTGGATGCCGTAGATCAGGCCGAGGTTGACGACGTCGATGCCCAGCTCGGGGTCGACGACGTCGTACAGCGCCTCACGGACCTCTTCCTCCGAGGCCGGCTTCATCTCAACGGTCTCGCTCATGCCGTCTTCCTTTCGGCGTCGGCTCCGCCCAGGGCCTGGGCCGTCGCGTCCTTCCACGCCATCCAGCTCAGGAGGGCGCACTTGACCCGGGCCGGGTACTTGGAGACTCCGGCGAACGCGACCGCGTCCTCCAGGACCTCCTCCATGGCGTCGTCGGGCTCGATCTTCCCCTTGGACTGCATCAGCTCCAGGAAGGTCTCCTGGATCTTCTGCGCGTCCGCCAGTTCCTTGCCGACCAGCAGTTCGTTCAGCACGGACGCCGAGGCCTGGCTGATGGAACAGCCCTGGCCCTCGTAGGAGACGTCCTCGATCGTCGTGCCGTCGTACCTCACACGGAGCGTGATCTCGTCACCGCACGTCGGGTTCACGTGGTGCACCTCGGCGTCGCCATCCCGCAAGCCCCGCCCGTGCGGGTTCTTGTAGTGGTCCAGGATGACTTCCTGGTACATCGAATCCAGCTTCATGCGATCGCTCGTCCCGTCAGCCGAAGAAGTTCCGGACGTGCTCCAGGCCGTCCACCAGAGCGTCGATCTCGGCCGGCGTGGAGTACAGATAGAACGACGCTCGCGTGGTCGCAGGAATTCCGTACCGCAGGCAGACCGGCCGCGCGCAGTGGTGGCCGACCCGGACGGCGATGCCCTGCTCGTCGAGGACCTGGCCCACGTCGTGCGGGTGGATGTCGCCGAGGGTGAAGGAGATCGCGGCGCCCCGGTCCTCGGCCGTGCCGGGGCCGATGATCCTGAGGTCGGGGACCTCCGTCAGCCGCTTCACCGCGTACTCGGTGAGGGCGTGCTCATGGGCGAGGATCTTGTCCATGCCGATCGAGTTGAGGTAGTCGATCGCCGCGCCCAGACCGATCGCCTGGGAGATCGGGGGCGTGCCCGCCTCGAACTTGTGCGGGGCGGGAGCGTACGTCGAGGAGTGCATCGACACGGTCTCGATCATCTCGCCGCCGCCGAGGAACGGAGGCAGGTCCTCAAGCAGCTCCTGGCGGCCCCAGAGCACGCCGATGCCGGTCGGGCCGCACATCTTGTGGCCGGTGAAGGCCACGAAGTCGGCCTGGAGCGACTGCACGTCCAGCGGCATGTGCGGCGCGGCCTGCGAGGCGTCGATGCAGACCAGCGCACCGACCTCCTGCGCACGGCGCACTATCGCCTCGACCGGGTTCAGGGTGCCCAGGATGTTCGACACCAGCACGAAGGAGACGATCTTCGTCTTCTCCGTGATGACCTCGTCGATGTTGGACAGGTCGAGACGGCCGTCGTCGGTGAGGCCGAACCACTTCAGCTTCGCGCCCGTGCGCTGCGCGAGCAGCTGCCACGGCACGATGTTGGAGTGGTGCTCCATCTCCGTGATGACGATCTCGGTCTCGTGGTCCACCCGGTAGGGCTCGTCGGCCCAGCCGAGCATGTTGGCCACGAGGTTCAGCGACTCGGAGGCGTTCTTGGTGAAGATCACCTCGTTGCGCGAGGGCGCGTTGATGAACTCCGCGACCTTGTCGCGCGCGCCCTCGTACAGCGCCGTGGCCTCCTCGGCGAGGACGTGCACGCCACGGTGGACGTTGGCGTTGTGCTGCTCGTAGTACTCGGAGAGCACGTCGAGGACCTGGCGCGGAGTCTGCGAGGTCGCCGCGTTGTCCAGGTACACGAGCTTCTTGCCGTCGTGGACGACGCGGTCCAGGATCGGGAAGTCCTTGCGGAGCGCCTCGGTGTCGAGGAGGCCCGGCAGCTGTGTCACGCGGATGCGCCACCCTTCGTGTATGCCTCGTAGCCCTCGTTCTCCAGCTTGTCGGCGAGCTCGGCGCCGCCGGACTCGACGATGCGGCCGCCCGAGAAGACGTGGACGTGGTCGGGCTTGATGTAGCGCAGGATGCGCGTGTAGTGCGTGATCAGCAGGGTGCCGACCTCACCGGTCTCACGGACCCGGTTCACGCCCTCGGAGACGACGCGCAGGGCGTCGACGTCCAGACCGGAGTCGGTCTCGTCGAGGATCGCGACCTTCGGCTTGAGCAGCTCCAGCTGAAGGATCTCGTGGCGCTTCTTCTCACCGCCGGAGAAGCCCTCGTTGACGTTGCGCTCGGCGAAGGCGGGGTCCATGTTGAGGCGCTCCATGGCCTCCTTGACCTCCTTCACCCAGGTGCGCAGCTTGGGGGCCTCGCCGCGGATGGCGGTGGCGGAGGTGCGCAGGAAGTTGGAGACCGAGACGCCGGGGACCTCGACCGGGTACTGCATCGCGAGGAACAGGCCGGCGCGGGCGCGCTCGTCGACGGACATCTCCAGGACGTCCTCGCCGTCGAGGGTGACGGTGCCGGAGGTGATCGTGTACTTCGGGTGACCCGCCAGCGAGTAGGCGAGGGTCGACTTGCCGGAGCCGTTGGGGCCCATGATGGCGTGCGTCTCGCCCTGCTTCACGGTGAGGTCGACGCCCTTGAGGATCTCCTTCGTGGCGTTGTCGGCCTCGACGGTGACGTGCAGGTCTCGGATTTCAAGCGTTGCCATGGGTGCCTCAGGACTCCTGGGTGAGGGAGGCGCGTACGTCAACGAGGACGCTGCCCTCTTCGATCTTTACGGGGTATACGGGGACGGGGCGCGTGGCGGGGAGGCCGGACGGCTTACCGGTGCGCAGGTCGAACGCGGAGCCGTGCAGCCAGCACTCGATCTGGCAGTCCTCCACCTCGCCCTCGGAGAGCGAGACGTTCGCGTGCGAGCAGATGTCGTGGATCGCGAACACCTCCCCCTCGGTCTGCACGACCGAGACCGGCGTGCCGTCGAGTTCCACCCGCTTCGGGGTGTCCTCCTCCAGCTCGCTCAGCCCACAGGCGCGTACGAAAGCCATCAGACCGTGGCCTCCAGCTCCTCGTCGATCTTCACGAGGAGGCGCTCTTCGATGTCGTCGACGCCGATCTGCTGGACCAGCTCGGCGAAGAAGCCACGGACCACCAGGCGACGCGCCTCGTCGGCCGGAATACCGCGGGCCATCAGGTAGAACAGCTGCTCGTCGTCGAAGCGGCCGGTCGCCGAGGCGTGGCCGGCGCCGACGATCTCGCCGGTCTCGATCTCCAGGTTCGGCACGGAGTCGACGCGGGCGCCGTCGGTCAGAACCAGGTTGCGGTTCATCTCGTAGGTGTCCGTGCCCTCGGCCTCGGCCTCGATGAGCACGTCGCCGATCCACACCGCGTGGGCGGCCTCGCCCTGCAGCGCGCCCTTGTAGACGACGTTGGACTTGCAGTGCGGGACGTTGTGGTCGACCAGGAGGCGGTGCTCCTGGTGCTGGCCGGCGTCCGTGAAGTACAGACCGAGCAGCTCGGCCTCGCCGCCGGTCCCGGCGTAGGCCACGCGCGGGTGGAGGCGTACGAGGTCGCCGCCGAAGGTCACCACGACCGACTTGAAGCTGGCGTCGCGCCCGATGAGGGCGTTGTGCTGGGCCACGTGCACGGCCTTGTCGTCCCAGTCCTGGACGGAGACGACGGTCAGCTTGGCGCCGTCGCCCAGGATGTAGTCGACGTTGGCGGCGAGCACGGCGTCACCGGTGTGGTCGATGACGACGACGGCCTCGGCGAAGGCTCCGAGCTCGATGACCTGGTGGCCGAAGCGGACCCCGCCCTCGCCGTGCACGGCGATGCGGATCGGCTCGGTGAGGACCGTCTCCTTGGGGACGGTGACCACACCGGCCTTCTCGAACGCCGAGTACGCCTGGGCGGCGACGCGGTCCACCGGGGTGCCCGCCTTGCCGATCCGGGCGTCGTCACGGCCGACGGTCTCGACCGTGACGCCCTCGGGGGCCTCCACGTCGACCTTCACGCCCTCGCCGGTGGCGACGGCGGTGCCGTCGTGCAGCCCGCGCAGGCGCTCCAGCGGGGTGAACCGCCACTCCTCCTCGCGGCCGTGCGGGACCGGGAAGTCCGCGACGTCGAAGGACGGGGGCGCGCTCATGCGCGTGGCGACGGTCGACTCGGCGGCCACCGCGATCTGGCCCGCGGTGGTGGACCCCACGGGGATGTTCTGAGCCTCAGCCATGGCTGTCGGTCTGCTCTCTTCCTACGTCAGAAATCTGGCTACTGCTTCGGAGTGCGGGGTCTTAACCGACCGCGCCTTCCATCTGCAGCTCGATCAGCCGGTTGAGCTCAAGGGCGTACTCCATGGGCAGCTCCTTCGCGATGGGCTCGACGAAGCCGCGCACGATCATCGCCATCGCCTCGAACTCGCTCAGACCGCGGCTCATCAGGTAGAAGAGCTGGTCCTCGGAGACCTTGGAGACGGTCGCCTCGTGGCCCATGGACACGTCGTCCTCGCGGACGTCCACGTAGGGGTACGTGTCGGAGCGGGAGATGGTGTCGACGAGCAGCGCGTCGCACAGCACGTTCGACTTGGATCCGGCGGCGCCCTCGCCGATCTCGACGAGACCGCGGTAGGACGTACGGCCGCCACCGCGCGCCACCGACTTGGAGACGATGTTGGAGGAGGTGTTCGGCGCCATGTGGACCATCTTGGAGCCGGCGTCCTGGTGCTGCCCCTCGCCCGCGAAGGCGATGGACAGGGTCTCGCCCTTGGCGTGCTCGCCCATCAGGTAGACGGCCGGGTACTTCATCGTCACCTTGGAGCCGATGTTGCCGTCGATCCACTCCATGGTCGCGCCCTCGTAGGCGACGGCGCGCTTGGTGACCAGGTTGTAGACGTTGTTCGACCAGTTCTGGATGGTCGTGTAGCGGCAGCGGGCGTTCTTCTTGACGATGATCTCGACCACGGCGCTGTGCAGCGAGTCCGACTTGTAGATCGGGGCCGTACAACCCTCGACGTAGTGCACGTAGGCACCCTCGTCGACGATGATCAGGGTCCGCTCGAACTGGCCCATGTTCTCGGTGTTGATCCGGAAGTAGGCCTGGAGCGGGATCTCCACGTGGACGCCCGGCGGGACGTAGATGAAGGAGCCGCCCGACCACACGGCGGTGTTCAGCGAGGCGAACTTGTTGTCACCGACGGGGATGACGGTGCCGAAGTACTCCTTGAAGAGCTCCGGGTGCTCCTTCAGCGCGGTGTCGGTGTCCAGGAAGATGACGCCCTGCTCCTCCAGGTCCTCGCGGATCTGGTGGTAGACGACCTCGGACTCGTACTGGGCGGCGACACCGGCGACGAGGCGCTGCTTCTCCGCCTCCGGGATGCCGAGCTTGTCGTACGTGTTCTTGATGTCCTCGGGCAGGTCCTCCCAGGACTCCGCCTGCTTCTCCGTGGAGCGTACGAAGTACTTGATGTTGTCGAAGTCGATGCCTGAGAGGTCAGAGCCCCAGTTCGGCATGGGCTTCTTGTCGAACAGGCGCAGACCCTTGAGACGAAGCTTGGTCATCCACTCCGGCTCGGACTTCTTCGCGGAGATGTCCTTGACGACATCCTCGCTCAGACCGCGCTTCGCAGAGGCGCCGGCTTCGTCGGAGTCGGCCCAGCCGTATTCGTACTTGCCCAGACCCTCAAGCTCAGGGTGGGCAGTCTCCTCGATGGGGAGAGTCATGCGGGGTTCCTCCCGGCCGTGCTTGCAGATGCGTTGTCGCTGTGAACTTGCGTGTGGGAAATCTTCGGGATGAACGTCGTGCAGACGCCGTCGCCGTGCGCGATGGTCGCCAGTCGCTGGACGTGCGTTCCGAGCAGCTCGGCGAAGATCTCCGTCTCCGCCTCGCACAGCTGGGGGAACTGCTCCGCGACATGGGCGACCGGGCAGTGGTGCTGGCAGAGCTGCTCGCCTTTTTGGGGGAGGGGCGCGCTGCGCGCCGTTGCAGCGTACCCGTCTGCGCTCAGGGCCTTGGCCAGGGCTTCGGTCCGCTCGTCCGGGCTGACGGCCTCGATCGCCTTGCGGTACGCGCTCGCCTGGGCGGCGATCCGGGCCCGGGCGAAGGCGGCGACCGCCTCGCTCCCGCCCTCACGCTCGGCGATCCACTTCAGGGCGTCCGCGGCGAGCTTGTCGTACGACTGGTCGAAGGCGTCGCGGCCGCAGTCGGTGAGCGCGAAGACCTTGGCGGGACGGCCACGCGTGCGCGTGCCGTACACCCGCTGTTCCCGGGCCTCCACGACGTCGTCCGCGACCAGCGCGTCCAGATGCCTGCGTACCGCGGCCTGGGTGAGCCCCAGTCGGCCGGCCAGCTCGGCGACGGTCGACTGGCCGTGGTCCAGGATGGACCGCGCGACCCGGTTGCGCGTGGAGCGCTCCCCGGTCGCGAGCTCCTCCTGAGGGGCCCCCGTGGGGGTCTCCCGAGCCTCGCCGACGTTTTTCACAACGCCATTGTTGCGTAATTCCTCAAAGCCAGGCAAGCCGCGCCCGGCCACCTCGACGGTGCCCTGCGTCACTTAGGCATACCTAATCTGACCTGCGGGAATGATCTTTGATCGATCAAAAGCGGAGACAATTCGCTGGCGCCGCCCCGCCCCGTCCGGGACACTCCCGAACCATGCCGACACCCCCTCCGACCGGCCCTCTTGTCACTCGGGACACCCTCGCCGCACATGTGCGCGAGCTAGGCGTCCAAAGAGGTGAAACGCTTCTCGTGCACTCCTCGATCAGCTCCCTCGGCTGGGTGTGCGGCGGCGCCGTCGCGGCCGTCCAAGGACTCCTCGACACGCTCGGCCCGGACGGCACACTGGTGGTGCCCACGCAGTCCTCCGATCTGTCGGACCCGGCCGAATGGGGCAGTCCGCCGGTGCCCGAGGAGTGGTGGGAGACGATCCGGGCCACGATGCCCGCCTACGACCCGCGCACCACGCCCACCCGCGGGATGGGCGTGATCCCGGAGACCGTACGCACCTGGCCGGGCGCCCTGCGCAGCGCGCACCCCCAGTGCTCGTTCGCCGCCGTCGGCCCGCGCGCGCAGGAGGTGACCGCCGGGCACGCCCCCGACTGCAGCCTCGGCGAGCGCAGCCCGCTGGCCCGTCTGGAGGAGCTCCACGCGCGCGTGCTTCTGCTGGGCGCGGGCTGGGACTCCTGCACCAGCTTCCACCTGGCCGAATACCGGATCCCGGCACCGCGCGTGAAACGGGGCCGGCCGGGTCCGGCCGGCTGGGAGACGGTCACCGAGGTGTCGATCACCTCGGAGCGGTTCGACGAGCTGGGGCACGACTTCGAACGGGACCGTCCCGTCGTACGCGGGAAGGTGGGCGCGGCCGACGCACGGCTCTTCCCGGTGGCCGACGCCGTGGCGTACGCGGAGCGCTGGCTGGAGATACACCGCCCCCGTGCGGAGGAGATGTGAACCCGGCCGTATGGGGGACGAGCCGCCTACCTAGACTCTGGAGCCATGCGAACTGAGCCCGTGGTCCAGGTCCAGGCCCTGGTGAAGCGGTACGGCACGAAGACCGCGGTGAACGGCCTAGACCTGGTGGCCCGGGCGGGTGTGACCGCCGTACTCGGACCCAACGGCGCGGGCAAGACGACGACCGTCGAGACCTGCGAGGGATACCGCAGGCCGGACTCCGGCACCGTGCGTGTCCTGGGCCTCGACCCGCTGAGACAGTCCCGTGAGCTGCGGCCGCGCATCGGCGTGATGCTGCAGTCCGGCGGCGTCTACTCCGGCGCGCGGGCGGACGAGATGCTGCGGCACGTGGCGAAGCTGCACGCGCATCCCCTGGACGTCGACGCCCTCATCGAGCGCCTCGGCCTCGACAGCTGCGGCCGGACCGCCTACCGCCGTCTCTCCGGCGGCCAGCAGCAGCGGCTCGCGCTCGCCATGGCCGTGGTCGGCCGCCCCGAGCTGGTGTTCCTGGACGAGCCGACCGCCGGGCTCGACCCGCAGGCCCGCCGGTCCACCTGGGAGCTGATCCGGGAGCTGCGCGCCGACGGTGTCTCCGTGATCCTCACGACCCACTACATGGACGAGGCCGAGCAGCTCGCCGACGACGTCGCGATCATCGACGCCGGCCGGGTCATCGCCCAGGGCTCCCCCGAGGAGCTGTGCCGCGGCGGCGCCGAGAACACCCTGCGCTTCATCGGCCGCCCCGGCCTGGACGTGGGGTCCCTGCTGAAGGCCCTGCCCGCGGACTGCACGGCCGCGGAGCTGACGCCGGGCTCGTACCGGGTCGTCGGCAAGGTCGACCCCCAGCTGCTCGCCACGGTCACGTCGTGGTGTGCGCAGCACGGGGTGATGCCGGAGAAGATCTCGGTCGAGCGGCACACCCTGGAGGACGTTTTCTTGGAGCTGACCGGCAAGGAGCTGCGTTCATGATTCCGGCCCACACTGAGATCGGCCGGGGGTCCGGGGGTTGCCCCCGGGAAGACACAGCCTTGGAGCTGACCGGCAAGGAGCTGCGTTCATGACCACCGTCGGTACGGGTTCGGGTACGTACACCCCCCAGCCGGGAGCCGCCCCCCTCCCCCGCATGATCGCGGCCCAGGCGGCCCTTGAGACCAAGATGCTGCTGCGCAACGGCGAGCAGCTGCTCCTGACCGTCGTGATCCCCACCCTGCTGCTGGTCCTCTTCAGCTCGGTGGACATCGTCGACACGGGCGCCGGCGAGGCCGTCGACTTCCTCGCCCCCGGCATCCTCGCGCTCGCGGTGATGTCGACGGCGTTCACGGGCCAGGCCATCGCCACGGGCTTCGAGCGCCGGTACGGCGTGCTCAAGCGGCTGGCCTCCTCGCCGCTCCCCCGCTGGGCCCTGATGACGGCGAAGACGGCGTCGGTGCTGGTCACCGAAGTGCTCCAGATCGTGCTGCTGACGGTGATCGCGTTCGCGCTGGGCTGGTCGCCGCACGGAAACCCGGCCGCCGTCGTCCTCCTGCTGATCCTCGGGACGGCCGCCTTCTCGGGCCTTGGCCTGCTGATGGCGGGCACGCTCAAGGCCGAGGCCACGCTGGCCGCCGCCAACCTGGTCTTCCTGCTGCTGCTCGTCGGCGGCGGTGTGATCGTGCCGCTGGACAAGTTCCCGTCCGGTGCGCAGGACGTCCTCGGTCTGCTGCCCATCTCCGCGCTCTCCGACGGACTGCGGGACGTGCTCCAGCACGGGGCCGGGATGCCCTGGGGCGACCTGGGGATCCTGGCCGTGTGGGCGGTCGTGGGGCTGGCCGCGGCCGGGAAGTTCTTCCGCTGGGAGTAGGGCTCCGCAAGGCGAGTGCGGACCCTCGTGAAAGCGTGCACAAGCGGCCGCCTACGATAGGGCGCGTGCCAAACGTGACCCGCGCCGACGCCATGGCGGCCGTGCGCAACCCGCTCGCCTTCATCGCCGCACGCTGGACCCCGACCCCGAGAACGGTCCGACGGGCGGCTCTCGCCGCGCTCGTGATGTCGGTGGTCATCGTGGTCACCGGCGGCGCGGTACGCCTCACCGGGTCCGGGCTCGGCTGCCCGACCTGGCCCAAGTGCACCGACGACTCGCTCACCGCCACCAGCGAGATGGGCGTCCACGGTGTCATCGAGTTCGGCAACCGCATGCTGACGTACGTGCTGTGCGCGGCCGTCGGCTGGGCGATCATCGCCGCGCGCTCCGAGAAGCCGTACCGGCGCAGCCTGACCCGGCTGGGCTGGGCGCAGTTCTGGATCGTGATGAGCAACGCGGTGCTCGGCGGCATCGTCGTGCTGGTCGGCCTCAACCCGTACACGGTCGCGGCGCACTTCCTGCTCTCCTCCGCCCTGATCGCCGTCGCCACGGTGATGTGGCAGCGCACCCGGGAGGGCGACTCGGCGCCGCGCCCGCTGGTCGGCAGGGCGGTGCAGCAGCTGGTGTGGTTCCTGGTCGCGGCGTCGGTGCTGCTGATCGCGGTCGGCACGGTCGTCACCGGCGCGGGTCCCCACGCGGGCGACTCCAGCGAGGTGGAGCGGATGCCTCTCGACTGGGAGAACGTCACCAAGCTGCACGCCGTGCTGGCCTGGATCGTGGTCACGCTGACGTTCGCCCTGTGGTTCGTCCTCAAGGCGGTCGACGCCCCGAAGAGCCCCCTGAACCGCACCCGCGACCTCTTCCTGATCCTCCTCTCCCAGGGCGTCATCGGCTACGTCCAGTACTTCACGGACCTCCCGGAACTCCTGGTCGGCCTGCACATGTTCGGCTCGGCCGTGACCTGGATCGCGGTGCTGCGGGTGCTGTTGGCGCTGCGTGAGCGGCCGGACGACGAGATCGGGGCCCCGGGCCCGGCGACGGCCGAGGCGACGGTCGGCACGCGCGCGTAGTTCGGCAGTAGGGCACGCGCGCGTGGTTCGTCGATACAGCACGCGCGCGTAGCCGTTCCCGTACGCCACCCCTGCGTAGCCGGGCCCGCATCGCTCACCCCAGCCCGTACACCCGCCTCGCGTTCCCCGCCGCCACCATCCCCGCCACGCGCTGTGCGTCCGCCAGCGACCACGCCCCCTCGGCGACCCAGCCGCCGAGGACCCTGGCGAGGGCCTCGCGGAAGAGGCCCGCGCCCACCACGTGGAGTTCGGGCAGGCCCTGGGCCCCGCTGGAGAAGAGGATCTTGCCGAAGGGGGCCAGTTCCAGGATCTCGGCGAGGATCGTGGCCGCTCGGGCGCCCGTGCGGATGAGGGCGGCGCCCGAGTCGGTGTAGACGTGCGGGAAGACACCGGCCAGATGGGCGGCGTGGCGGTGGTACGGGTAGCCGTGCAGCAGAACCAGGTCGGTGCCGAGGCCGGCCGTGGCACGGACGAAGTCGGTGAGCAGGACCGGGTCCGTACGGTCGATGCGCACGCCCGGCTCCCCCAGCCCCGCGTGCAGTTGGAGCGGCAGCCCCGAAGCGATCGCGATCCACAGCAGATGCCGTAGCAGCACCGGGTCGGTCAGCTCCCCACCCACCCTGCGCCCCGCCAGCCAGCGGCCCGCCGCGCCCCGTACCTCTCCCGGCCCCGGGGGCTCGGGGGCGAGCGCCAGTCCGTGCCGTGCTCCGGCGACCGAGGTGAAGGCCACGGCGCCGGCCGCGGCGCCGTGCACCGACTCGGCGAGGTTGGCGAGGAAGGACTCGACGGTGCCGGAGGTGTCGGCGACCTGTTCGGCGAGCAGCTCCAGGCGCACGATCTCGCGGGCCCCGGCGGAGGCGGCGGAGGCGAGCTCGTCGGGGCCGGTGAGATCGCCGGGCACGCCGGTGTCGATCAGATACGTCGTGATGCCGCTGCCGCGCAGCAGGCGCCGGCCCGACTCCAGTACGCCCAGTTCACGGCGCCTGGCCAGATAGCGGGCGGGTGAGCAGTGCGGTTCCAGGCCGAGTAACGGGGGGCACCAACGTCGTACGGCGAAACCCGTCTGGGTGTCGAAGAGTGTGGTCCCCGGGGCGGGCGGGCCCTCCGTGCGGGCCAACTGGGCCTCGAAGGTGCCGAGGCCCAGCTCCGTCCTCAGTACGCCGTGGCAGTACTGGTCCACGAGGGACGGCGTTTCGATCATCCTGGCTCCCCGTGGGTGGACCGCGCTTGCTGGCTACAGGTCCTAACGGGTGAACCGGTGACTTGGTGTTGCGGAAGTGGAAGGGTCGCTCAGGAAAAGAGGGTGGCTCAGGAAAAGGGGGGCTCAGCCGCCGAGCTGAATGCCCGCCATCCGCTTCCACTCGTACTCGCCCGTCGTCACCTTCGCCGCGAACTCGCCGTCGAACGACTCGTGGCGCGTGACGCCGGCCTTCTCCACGGCCTGCTCGGCGATCTCGTACGACGGTGCCACCAGGTCTCCCCAGCCGCCGTCCTCGCCGACGAGCACGATGCGGGCGCCGCGCTGTCCGATGTACGCGACCTGCGCCTCGGCGCCGCCGTGGGACTTCGCGAAGGTGTTGATCTGCTTGGCCAGCTTGGCCACCTTGTCTGCCATGGCCAGGATGCTACTCGCGGGTAGATCAGCTGGCGAGAGCAGGGCCATGTGACCTACGTCAGCGCAGGAAGGGGTCCACGGCCACGGCCACGAAGAGCAGCGAGACATAGGTGATGGACCAGTGGAACAGCCGCATCTCCTTCAGCTTCCCGCCCGTCACCTCCGCCTTCGCGCGATTCTGCAGCGCGTGCGCCTCCCACAGCCACCAGCCGCCCGAGGCGAGCGCGACCGCGGTGTAGAACCAGCCCGTGTAGCCGAGCGGCGTCAGCAGGAGCGAGACCGCGACCATCACCCAGCTGTAGATGACGATCTGCTTGGCGACGACCTTGTTGGAGGCGATGACGGGGAGCATCGGCACGCCCACGCGCGCGTAGTCTTCCTTCACCTTCATGGACAGCGGCCAGTAGTGCGGCGGCGTCCAGAAGAAGATCACCATGAAGAGGATGAGCGGGGCCCAGGAGAGCGAGTTCGTGACCGCGGACCAGCCGATCAGTACCGGCATGCAGCCCGCGATGCCGCCCCACACGATGTTCTGCGAGGTACGGCGCTTGAGGATCATCGTGTAGACGACGACGTAGAAGAGGAGTGCGCCGAGGGAGAGCCAGGCGCTCAGCCAGTTCACCGTGAGGCCGAACAGCAGCGTGGAGACGACCGCCAGGGTGATGCCGAAGGCCAGGCACTCGCGCGGGCTGACCATGCCGGTGACCAGCGGGCGCTGCGAGGTGCGGTCCATGAGCGCGTCGATGTCACGGTCGATGTACATGTTCAGCGCGTTGGCGCCACCCGCGGAGAGGTAGCCGCCGATGCAGGTGAGCAGCACCAGACCGAGGTCCGGCACACCCTGCTCGGCCAGGAACATCACCGGAACGGTGGTGATGAGCAGCAGCTCGATGATCCGCGGCTTGGTAAGCGCCACGAACGCCTTGACCCGGGCCCCGAACGGCCGCCGGCTCGGGCTCTGGCTCGTCCCGATAATCCCCGCTGGACGGGATTCAACGGCCGTCACGCACACCCCTGACAGAGACATCCCAGCAAGCCTCCCCGTGTGAAGTCCCGGTAAAGGCTCGCGCGTACCACGCCACTGTAGACGTTGCCCAGACCCGGACATTCGCGGGGGTGGGGTCGTGTTGGAGGGGGTGGTCCGGGGGGTGGTCCGACGGGCGCGCCGAAGCTCGATTGAGCACCCGGATGAGCGGCTCCGTATTCACTTGCCGAACGCGGAACGACCCGGTCGGGAGGCACATCCCGGCGACTCCCGGCAGTCTGGAATGAGGCGAAAAAACGCACGTACTTCCGGGGGTAGGCTCGACAATGGCCGGCCGACGCCGAGTACGCCGGCAGCCGGTGGGCGTGTGCCCGTGACACCGGCAACCGACATGTGGAGAGGAGCCCTGACCCAGGGTGAGCACCAAGCCGACCACCACAGACCTCGACTGGACCGAGTTGGACCAGCGGGCCGTCGACACCGCCCGCGTCCTGGCCGCCGACGCCGTACAGAAGGTCGGCAACGGCCATCCGGGTACGGCGATGAGCCTGGCGCCTGCCGCATACACCCTCTTCCAGAAGGTGATGCGGCATGACCCCGCGGACGCCGAGTGGGTCGGGCGCGACCGCTTCGTGCTGTCCGCCGGCCACTCGTCCCTGACCCTTTACACCCAGCTCTACCTGGCCGGTTTCGGTCTGGAGCTGGACGACCTGAAGGCATTCAGGACGTGGGGTTCGAAGACCCCGGGTCACCCGGAGTACGGCCACACCGTGGGCGTGGAGACCACCACCGGCCCGCTGGGCCAGGGTGTCGCCAACGCCGTCGGCATGGCGATGGCCGCCCGCTACGAGCGCGGTCTGTTCGACCCGGAGGCCGCCGAGGGCACCTCCCCCTTCGACCACTTCGTCTACGCCATCGCCGGTGACGGCTGCCTCCAGGAGGGCATCTCCGCGGAGGCGTCCTCGCTGGCCGGTCACCAGAAGCTCGGCAACCTGGTCCTGCTGTGGGACGACAACCACATCTCGATCGAGGGCGACACCGAGACGGCCGTCTCCGAGGACGTCTGCAAGCGGTACGAGGCGTACGGCTGGCATGTGCAGCGGATCGCCCCGAAGCCGGACGGCGACCTGGACCCGCACGCCATCTACAACGCGATCGAGGCCGCGAAGAAGGTGACGGACAAGCCGTCCTTCATCGCCATGCGCTCGATCATCGCCTGGCCCGCCCCGAACGCGCAGAACACCGAGGCCGCCCACGGCTCGGCGCTCGGCGACGACGAGGTCGCGGCCACCAAGCGCGTCCTCGGCTTCGACCCGGAGCAGTCCTTCGAGGTCTCCGACGAGGTCATCACCCACACCCGCAAGGCCCTGGAGCGGGGTGCCCTGGCGAAGGCGGAGTGGGAGAAGTCCTTCCAGCTGTGGCGGGACAACAACCCCGAGCGCGCCGCCGAGTTCGACCGGATCAGCAAGGGCGAGCTGCCCACCGGCTGGGAGGAGAAGCTCCCGGTCTTCGAGCCCGGCAAGGGTGTCGCGACGCGTGCCGCCTCCGGCAAGGTGCTGCAGGCCCTCGGCGCGGTCATCCCCGAGCTGTGGGGCGGCTCGGCCGACCTGGCCGGCTCCAACAACACCACCATCGACAAGACGTCGTCGTTCCTCCCGGCGGACAACCCGCTCCCGGAGGCCGACCCGTACGGCCGCACGATCCACTTCGGCATCCGCGAGCACTCCATGGCCGCGGAGATGAACGGCATCGCGCTGCACGGCAACACCCGTATCTACGGCGGCACGTTCCTCGTGTTCTCCGACTACATGCGCAACGCCGTACGCCTGTCGGCGCTGATGCACCTGCCGGTGACGTACGTGTGGACGCACGACTCCATCGGTCTGGGCGAGGACGGCCCCACCCACCAGCCGGTCGAGCACCTCGCGTCCCTGCGCGCCATCCCCGGTCTCAACGTCGTCCGCCCGGCCGACGCCAACGAGACCGCGATCGCCTGGCGCGAGATCCTCAAGCGCTACACGAAGGAGTTCGGCAAGGGCGCCCCGCACGGGCTCGCGCTGACCCGTCAGGGCGTGCCGGTGTACGAGGCCAACGACGACGCCGCGCGCGGCGGTTACGTGCTGTTCGAGGCCGATGGCGGCGAGCCGCAGATCGTGCTCATCGCGACCGGCTCCGAGGTGCACGTCGCCGTCGAGGCGCGCGAGCGGCTCCAGGCCGACGGCGTGCCGACCCGGGTCGTGTCCATGCCCTCGGTGGAGTGGTTCGAGGAGCAGGACCAGGGGTACCGGGACAGCGTTCTGCCGCCGGCCGTCAAGGCGCGGGTGGCGGTCGAGGCCGGTATCGGTCTGACCTGGCACAAGTACGTCGGGGACGCGGGTCGCATCGTTTCCCTGGAGCACTTCGGTGCTTCCGCCGACGGCAAGGTCCTTTTCCGGGAGTACGGCTTCACTGCCGAGAACGTGGCGGCCCGCGCGCGGGAATCCCTCGCCGCGACCCAGCGCTGACGCTCATATACGAGACGTAGGAGTTTGATTTTCCATGACAGACGCACTGAAGCGCCTCTCCGAGGAAGGCGTCGCGATCTGGCTGGACGACCTGTCGCGCCAGCGCATCACGTCCGGCAACCTCGCCGAGCTGATCGACCAGCAGCATGTCGTCGGTGTCACCACCAACCCGACGATCTTCCAGAAGGCGATCAGCGGCGGTGACGGGTACGAGCAGCAGGTCGCCGACCTGGCCGCCCGCAAGGTCACGGTCGAAGAGGCGATCCGCATGATCACCGCGGCGGACGTCCGGGACGCCGCCGACATCCTGCGCCCGGTCTTCGACGCCACCGGCGGTCAGGACGGCCGGGTCTCCATCGAGGTGGACCCGCGGCTCGCGCACAACACCCGCGCGACCGTCGCCGAGGCCAAGCAGCTGGCCTGGCTGGTCGACCGTCCCAACACCCTGATCAAGATCCCGGCCACCAAGGCGGGCCTTCCGGCGATCACCGAGGTCATCGGCCTCGGCATCAGCGTCAACGTCACGCTGATCTTCTCGCTGGAGCGCTACCGCGAGGTCATGAACGCCTACCTGGCCGGTCTGGAGAAGGCCAAGGAGCGCGGGCTCGACCTGTCGCTGATCCGCTCGGTCGCCTCCTTCTTCGTGTCCCGCGTGGACACCGAGATCGACAAGCGCCTCGACGCGCTCGGCACCGACGAGGCCAAGGCCGCGCGCGGCAAGGCGGGCGTGGCCAACGCGCGCCTCGCCTACCAGGCGTACGAGGAGGTCTTCTCCTCGGACCGCTGGAGCGCGCTGGAGAACGCGGGCGCCAACAAGCAGCGTCCGCTGTGGGCCTCCACCGGTGTGAAGGACCCGGCCTACAAGCCGACCCTGTACGTCGACGAGCTGGTGGCGCCGAACACGGTCAACACCATGCCCGAGGCCACCCTGCACGCCACGGAGGAGAAGGGCGAGATCACCGGCAACACCATCGCCGGTACCTACGCCCAGGCCCGCGCCGACCTGGACGCCGTCGAGAAGCTCGGTATCGCGTACGACGACGTGGTGCAGCTGCTGGAGGACGAGGGCGTCGAGAAGTTCGAGGCGTCCTGGAACGACCTGCTCAAGTCGACCGAGGCGGAGCTGGCGCGCCTCGCCCCCTCGGAGGGCTGATCCCTTGCCACCCTTCAACGTCACTGAAGCGAACCCGCTTCGTGACGCCGCCGACCGACGGCTCCCGCGGCTCTCGGGGGCGGAGGGTGGGGGGTGTGAACAAAACGGGACC
>NZ_JBHYJA010000004.1:81041-102409 GCF_042740355.1 Streptomyces sp. NPDC059010 | reverse complement strand
CCCGCCGGGATCAACCCTCCCCCCCACACCCCCACACTACCGCTACCCCTCTTGTTCCCCCCGCGGCCCTACGGCACCCGCGAAGCGGGGGGCCGTCGGGCCTGGTGATCTTCGGCGTTACGGGCGATTTGTCACGTAAAAAGCTGATGCCCGCGGTGTACGACCTCGCCAACCGGGGTCTGCTGCCGCCGGGCTTCTCGCTGGTCGGCTTCGCCCGTCGCGAGTGGGCCCACGAGGACTTCGCCCAGGAGGTCCACGACGCGGTCAAGGAGCACGCCCGCACCCCCTTCCGCGAGGAGGTCTGGCAGCAGCTCATCCAGGGCATGCGCTTCGTGCAGGGCACCTTCGACGACGACGATGCCTTCGAGCGGCTGCGCGCCACCATCGAGGAGCTGGACAAGGCCCAGGGCACGGGCGGCAACTTCGCCTTCTACCTGTCGGTGCCGCCGCGCTCCTTCCCGGTGGTCATCCAGCAGCTGAAGAAGCACGGCCTCGCCGACCAGACGTCCGGCTCCTGGCGCCGCGCGGTCATCGAGAAGCCCTTCGGTCACGACCTGAAGTCGGCCGAGGAGCTCAACAAGGTCGTCCACGAGGTCTTCGCCCCGGACCAGGTCTTCCGGATCGACCACTACCTGGGCAAGGAGACCGTCCAGAACATCCTGGCGCTGCGGTTCGCCAACACGATGTTCGAGCCGATCTGGAACCGGTCCTTCGTGGACCATGTGCAGATCACGATGGCCGAGGACATCGGCATCGGCGGCCGGGCCGGCTACTACGACGGCATCGGCGCCGCCCGTGACGTCATCCAGAACCACCTCCTGCAGCTGCTGGCCCTGACGGCCATGGAGGAGCCCGCCTCCTTCGACGCGGACGCGCTGGCGGCGGAGAAGACCAAGGTGCTCGGGGCGGTCAGGCTCCCCAAGGACCTGGGCCGCGACACGGTGTTCGCGCAGTACGCGGCCGGCTGGCAGGGCGGCGAGAAGGCGGTCGGGTACCTCCAGGAGGAGGGCACCGACGCCAAGTCGAAGACCGACACCTACGCCGCGATCAAGCTGGGGATCGACAACCGCCGCTGGGCGGGTGTCCCCTTCTATCTGCGCACCGGCAAGCGGCTCGGCCGCCGGGTCACCGAGATCGCGGTGGTCTTCCAGCGGGCGCCGCACTCCCCGTTCGACACGACGGCCACCGAGGAGCTGGGCCAGAACGCGATCGTGATCCGCGTCCAGCCCGACGAGGGCGTCACGGTCCGCTTCGGTTCGAAGGTGCCCGGCACCTCGATGGAGATCCGGGACGTGTCCATGGACTTCGCCTACGGCGAGTCGTTCACGGAGTCATCGCCCGAGGCGTACGAGCGGCTGATCCTGGACGTCCTGCTCGGCGACTCCAACCTCTTCCCGCGCACCGAGGAGGTCGAGCTGTCCTGGAAGATCCTCGACCCGATCGAGGAGTACTGGGACACGCACGGCAGGCCCGCCCAGTACCCGTCCGGTACCTGGGGTCCCGTCGAGGCGGACGACATGCTGGAGCGAGACGGACGGAGCTGGCGCCGGCCATGAAGATAGACCTCACGGACACCACCGCCAGCAAGATCAACAAAGCGCTGGTGCAGGGCCGCCGGGCGATCGGCACGCCGGCCGTCGGCATGGTGCTCACGCTGGTCATCGTGACGGACGAGGAGAACGCGTACGACGCGCTCAGGGCCGCGAACGACGCCTCGCACGAGCACCCCTCGCGCACCCTGCTGGTCATCAAGCGCGTCTCCCGCTCGCCCCGCGACCGCACGAAGTCCCGGCTGGACGCCGAGGTGCGGGTGGGCGCGGACGCGGGCAGCGGGGAGACGGTCGTCCTGCGCCTGTACGGCGAGGTGTCCGACCACGCCCAGTCCGTCGTCCTTCCGCTGCTGCTGCCGGACGCCCCGGTGGTGGTCTGGTGGCCGGTGAACGCGCCGCTCGACCCGGCGAAGGACCCGCTGGGCGCGCTGGCCCAGCGCCGGGTGACCGACACATACGCCTCGGAGCAGCCGGTGCGGGAGCTGACGGCCCGCGCCGACACCTACACGCCGGGCGACACCGACCTGTCCTGGACCCGGATCACACCGTGGCGCTCGATGCTGGCGGCGGCTCTGGACCAGGTGGTCTGCGATGTGCAGGCCGTCGAGGTGGAGGGCGAGGAGTTCAACCCGAGCTGTGAGCTGCTGGCGATGTGGCTCGCGGACCGGCTGGACGTCCCTGTGAAGCGGTCGCTGTCGTCGGGCCCCGGTCTGACGTCGGTCCGGATGGACACCGACTGCGGCCCGATCGTGCTCGACCGGGCGGACGGCACCCTGGCGACCCTCTCCATCCAGGGCCAGCCGGACCGTGCGGTGGCGCTGAAGCGGCGGGAGACGGCCGAGCTGATCGCGGAGGAACTGCGGCGGCTCGACCCGGACGACACCTACGCCTCGGCGCTGCGGTTCGGCGTGGAGCGGCTGAACTCGGTGCCGAACCCCGCGTTGCGGGGCGCGCACGCCGCGGAGGCCGCGGAGGCCGCCGTGGCCAAGGCGGTGCAGGCCGTGGCGCTGGCGGAGGCCGCCGTGGCGAAGGCGGAGGAGTCGCCGACCGAGGAGTCCGAAGTGGCTCATGCGGACTCTTCGGCCAAAGGATCCGAAGACGCCTCTGCGGGCCCTCCGGCCAAAGGAGCAGCGTCCGAGTCTTCCGGCGAAGCCGATGCGCAGGAAGCGGCGACGCAGGAACCGTTGAAGAAGGCGGCGGCGAAGTGAGTACTCCACAGCTCGTCGTGCATCACGACAAGGAGCTGATGGCGCAGGCCGCGGCGGCCCGGCTGATCACGAAGATCGTGGACGCGCAGGCCTCCCGGGGCTCGGCGTCCGTGGTCCTCACGGGCGGTCGCAACGGCAACGGCCTGCTGGCCGCGCTGTCGGCGGCCCCCGCGCGGGACGCGATCGACTGGGGCCGGCTGGACCTGTGGTGGGGCGACGAGCGTTTCCTCCCCGAGGGCGACCCCGACCGCAATGTCACGCAGGCCCGCGCGGCCCTGCTGGACACGGTGCCGCTGGACCCCAAGCGGGTGCACGCCATGCCGGCGTCGGACGGCCCGTTCGGCACGGACGTGGAGGCCGCGGCCGCCGCGTACGCGGAGGAACTGGCCAGGGCGGCGGGCCCCGAGAACCACGGCGCGGTCCCCACCTTCGACGTCCTGATGCTGGGCGTGGGCCCCGACACCCACGTCGCCTCCCTGTTCCCGGAACTCCCCGCGGTACGGGAGACGGAGCGCACGGTCGTCGGCGTCCACGGCGCCCCGAAGCCGCCCCCGACCCGCATCACCCTCACCCTCCCCGCGATCCGGGCGGCGCGTGAGGTGTGGCTGCTGGCGGCGGGCGAGGACAAGGCGCAGGCCGCGGCGATCGCCCTCTCGGGCGCGGGCGAGATCCAGGCGCCCGCGGCCGGTGCGTACGGGCGTTCCAGGACCCTGTGGTTGCTGGACTCGGCGGCGGCGTCCCAGCTGCCGCGTTCCCTGTATCCGCCGGCATCCGCGTGAACGTCCTTCGGGGCCCCGCTTCACTGTGAAGCGGGGCCCCGAAGCACATGCGCTGCCTGCCGCCGCGCTACTGCTTGCCCGCGCTACTTCACCGAGCCGGCCATCACGCCCTGCACGAAGTGCCGCTGGAACGCGAAGAACACCACGACCGGCACCACCAGGGACACGAACGCGCCGGGTGCCAGCACATCGATGTTGCTGCCGAACTGCCGTATCTGTGACTGGAGTTCAACGGTCAGCGGCTGGGACGCGCTGTCGGCGAACAGCAGCGCCACCAGCATGTCGTTCCACACCCACAGGAACTGGAAGATGGCGAGCGAGGCGATCGCCGGCCGCCCGACCGGAAGCACCAGCCGGGTGAAGATCCGCCACTCGGTGCCGCCGTCCATCCGCGCCGCCTCCAGCATCTCCTTCGGCATCTCGGCGAAGTAGTTGCGCAGCAGGAACACCGCGAACGGCAGCCCGTACGCCACATGGAAGAGGACGACGCCGGGGATGGTGCCGAACAGCCCCAGCTGGCCGAAGAGTTTGGCGACCGGGAGCAGGCCGATCTGTACGGGCACCACCAGCAGTGCCACCACGACCAGGAAGATCGCCTCGCGGCCGGGGAAGTCCAGCCAGGCGAAGGCGTACCCGGCGAGTGCCGCGATGACCACCACCAGCGTGGTCGCCGGCACCGAGATCAGCACGGTGTTCCAGAAGGCCTGGGTGATCCCGGAGTTGCCCAGCAGCTGCGAGTAGTTGTCGAAGGACAGCTGGCCCGGACTGGCGAGCACCGTCCACCAGCCGCCCTTCGCGGTGTCCTCGGCGGACCGCAGCGAGGAGAGGAACAGTCCGGCCAGCGGTGTCATCCACACCAGCCCGACCACCACCAGGAACGCCTGGACCAGGCTGCTGCCCAGTCCGCGCCGGACCGCGTTCATCGCCCCGCTGTTCATCGTCCCCTTGTTCATCGTCCCGTTCATCGCTGACTCCCTCGGAAACGACGGACGTTGAAGACCATGGCGGGGATGACCAGCAGCAGAAGCAGGACGCCCAGCGCGCTGCCCAGCCCCTGGTTGTTGCCGCCGCCGAAGGACACCAGCCACATCTGCGTCGCGAGCACGGTCGCGTCCTCCTGCACCGGCCCGGGCGCGATGATGTAGACGAGGTCGAAGACCTTCATCACGTTGATGACGAGGGTGACGAACACGACCGTCAGCACCGGCGCCAGCAGCGGCACCGTGATCCGCCGGAAGATCTGCCACTCGTTCGCACCGTCCATCCGCGCCGCCTCCAGCGCGTCCCGCGGCAGGGCCGAGAGGCCCGCGCCGATCAGGACCATCGCGAAGCCCGCCCAGATCCACAGGTACGCCCCGATGATCGCGGGCGTCACGAGCGTGGGCCCGAGCCAGGAGATGCCCTCGTAGGGGGCGGCGAAGTTCGACGCCGGCAGCTTCACCGTGTACGAGCCCTCGTCCAGCCCCTCGAAGCGGAAGGAGCCGTCGGCCGCGGTGGTCGCCGTGGCCACCGTCTTCCCGGCCCGCACCGCCTCGACCGTCATCTCCGGCAGCCCGCTCTCCCTCCGGTCGACCTTGCCCTGCGCCCCTCCCCCGCCGGGAGTGAAGTCGAGGTACACGACGCCGCGCAGCTCGTCGGGGCCCGCCTTGCGCCCCGCCGCCTGGTAGGCCGGCTCGGCGCCGCCGGGCAGGTCGTCCGGCAGCACACCGACCAGGCCCAGCGTCAGCGCCTCGCCCGGCGACGCGCTCGCGGTCGCCCGGTACGAGCCGTCGGCCGCCTTGGTCAGCCCCTGCCCGTCACGGGCCCGGGCCGTCGGATACGTCGACGTGCCCTGGAAGGCGTCGTGCACGGAGACGACGGCGGCGTTCAGCACGCCCTTGTCGGGGTCCTCGTCGTACGCGAGCCGGAAGATGATGCCGGCCGCGAGGAAGGACACCGCCATCGGCATGAACAGCAGCAGCTTGAAGGCGGTCGCCCAGCGGACCTTCTCCACCAGCACGGCCAGGATCAGACCGAGGCCGGTGAGCAGGGCCGGGGCCACGACGACCCAGATCGTGGTGTTGCGGATGGCCTTGAGGGTGGCCGGGTCGCGGAACATCTCGGTGTAGTTCTCGCCGCCCACGAAGCGGGTGCCGGAGGCGTCGAAGAAGCTGCGCCCGACGGAGAACAGCACGGGATAGACGACCAGCGCGCCCAGCAGGAGCAGCGCGGGAAAGACGAAGAGCAGGGCGATGATCCGGGCGCGCCGCCGCGAGCGCCGGGCACGTTCCCTGCCCGGGCTCACGGCGGCCCCCCGGCTCGCCTCATTCACGAGAGTGGCGGTCATATCGGGTCAGCCCTGGTCCTGGTACGCCTTGGCCGCCGCGGCCTCCAGCTTCGCCGCGGTCCCCTTCGGGTCCGACGGGTCGCGCAGGAAGTCCTGCAGGAGCTTCCACTCGCCCGCGCCCTTGGTGCCGCCGAACGCCGCCGGGGCCTGGTCGGACATGTCGAAGCGAACCGAATCGCCCGCGGAGACGAGGGACTTGGCGGTCGCGCGGGTGACGTCGTCGCCGTACGACGCGAGGTCGACGTTCTTGTTCGGGGACAGGAAGCCGCCGGCCTCGGCCCACACCGCGGCGGCCTCCGGCGTCGCCAGGTACTCCAGGAGTGCCATGCCGGCCTTCTGGTTCTTGCCGTCCTTCAGGACGACGGCCGCGTCACCACCGCTGACCACCGGCTCCTTGCCGCCGCCGACCGCCGGGAACGGGAAGAAGTTCGCGTCCTCGCCGATCTTCCTGCCGAACTGGTCCTTGGCGACGCCCGCGACGAAGTCGCCCTCGTAGACCATGCCCGCCTCGGGCTTCGGCCCGAACACCTTCTCGACCGAGCCCGGGAAGTCCGTGTTGAGGGCGCCCTTCTGGCCGCCCGCGATCAGCTGCTTGTCCTTGAACAGCTTGCCGAGGGTGGTGAGCGCCTCGACGACGGACGCGTCGGTCCACTTCAGCTTGTGCGCGGCGAGGGCGTCGTACTTCTCGGGTCCGGCCTGGGAGAGGTAGACGTTCTCGAACCAGTCGGTGAGCGTCCAGCCGTCCTGCCCGGCGACCGAGAAGGCGGCGAGGCCCGAGTCGGAGACCGTCTGTCCGGCCTTCAGCATGGCGTCGTACGACTTCGGCGGCTCGACGCCCGCCTGGGCGAGGGCGTCGGGGCTGTACCAGACGGTCGACTTGTGGGCGGCCTTGAAGTAGAGGCCGTACAGGCTGCCGTCGACGCTGCCGTAGTCCTTCCACACGGGGGCGAAGTTGGCGTCCACGGACTTCTGGGCGGCACCGGACAGCGGCTTCAGCCAGCCGCTCTTGGCGAACTGCTGGAGCACGCCGACCTGCGGGACCATCACCACGTCGGGGGCGTTGCCGCCCTCGATCTTGCTGCCGACGACGGTGGAGACGTTGTCCCCGGTGGACACGAACTGGGTCTTGGCGCCGGTCTTCTCGGTGAACGCGTCCAGCACCTTCTGGAAGTTCTTCTGCTCGGTGCCGGACCAGACACCGGCCACGGTGACCGTCTGGCCGCCGAGCGCCTTGTCGCCGCCGCCCGCGGAGACGGGGCCACCGCCACAGGCGGTCGCGCCGAGCGCGAGGACGAGGGAGGTGCAGCCGGTGAGCAGGGTGGTACGTCGTCGCATCATCATCGATGTCCCTTCGGGGATGGGAGAACTGACGGTGGAGCAGGCCTTTTCGAACGGGGGGTCAGAGGGCTTTCGAACGGGGGGGGATTCAGGGGGCC
Source organism: Streptomyces sp. NPDC059010 (assembly GCF_042740355.1). Taxonomy (NCBI): domain Bacteria; kingdom Bacillati; phylum Actinomycetota; class Actinomycetes; order Kitasatosporales; family Streptomycetaceae; genus Streptomyces; species Streptomyces sp. NPDC059010. The sequence goes on along the minus strand of NZ_JBHYJA010000004.1, from coordinate 95,110 downwards.
GGCGACTCGGTCCCGTCGCTCATCCACCAGGCGGCCGTGGAGCCGGGCAGGACGCCGGCCGGGCAGGGGCCGCTGGCCAGCAGCGGGGTGCCGGAGACCGGCGCGGACGTGGGGGCCGTACCGAAGTTGACGGCACAGACCAGGCCGTCGCCGCGGCCGAAGGCCAGGACGCCGGGCGGGCTGTCCAGCCAGCGCAGCGTGCCCTCGCCCAACTGGGGCAGCCCGGCACGCAGTTGGAGGCCGTCGCGGTACAGGTGCCAGAAGGAGCGGGTGTCGGCGAGGGCGCGGTCGGTGGCGTACTCGGCGAAGTACTCCGGCTGCGGCAGCCACGGCTTGGCGCTCTCCACGCCGGAGGTGAAGCCGAACGGGGACGCCTGTCCCGACCAGGGCAGCGGCACCCGGCAGCCGTCGCGGATCCGGGCCCGGCTTCCGGTGCGGCGGAAGATCGGGTCGGTGAGCACGTCGTCGGGCAGGTCGACGACCTCGGGCAGGCCCAGCTCCTCGCCCTGGTAGATGTACGCCGCTCCGGGCAGCGCCAGCATCAGCAGCGCGGCGGCGCGGGCGCGTGCGGCGCCGAGGCCGCTGCCGTCGACGGCGGGTTCGCCGTAGCGGGTGACGGTGCGGACCTGGTCGTGGTTGTTGAGGACCCAGGTGACCGTCGAGCCCGTGCCGGCTATGTCCTCCATGGCCTCGGAGATGACCTTGCGGAAGGCGTCGGCCTCCCAGGGGGCGCTGAGCAGGTCGAAGAAGAACGCCTGGTGGAGTTCGTCGGAGCGGACGTACAGGGCGTGCTCGCGTGCGGTCGGGACGGACACCTCGCCGACCAGGAGGCGCTCACGGCCGTCGCGGGCGGTGTACTCCTCGCATATGGAGCGCCAGCCGCGCCACACCTTGTGCACCTCGGGCTGGTTCCAGGCGAGCGGGTTGACCGAGTCGCGGGTGCGCGCGTCGGCCTCCGGGTCGTCGGAGTCGGGCAGCTCCGGGTGCTTGTAGAGGCCGGCGGCGACGTCGATACGGAAGCCGTCGACACCCCGGTCGAGCCAGAACCGCAGCACCCGGTCGAACTCGGCGCCGACCTCCGGGTTGCGCCAGTTCCAGTCCGGCTGCTCGGGCGTGAACATGTGCAGGTACCACTGGCCGGCCTGCCCGTCCGCCTCGGTCACCCGGCTCCACGCCGGGCCGCCGAACATCGCGTGCCAGTTGTTGGGCGGCTCCTCGCCGTCGGCGCCACGGCCGTCGGCGAAGTGGAAGCGGGAGCGGGCCGCGCTGCCGGGCTCGGCCGTCAGCGCCTCCTCGAACCACGGGTGCTCGCTGGAGCAGTGGTTGGGGACGATGTCGAGCAGCACCTTGATCCCCAGCCCCCGGGCCGCCGTGACCAGCAGGTCGAACTCGGCGAGGTCACCGAAGAGCGGGTCGACGCCGCAGTAGTCGGCGACGTCGTAGCCGTGGTCGTGCTGCGGCGAGGGATAGAACGGGCTAAGCCAGATCCCGTCGACCCCGAGCTTCTTGAGATAGGGCAGCCCCGCCCGGACCCCCGCGAGGTCACCGACACCATCGCCGGTGCTGTCGAGGAAGCTGCGGACGTAGACCTGGTAGATCACCGCGTCACGCCACCAGTGGTACTTACTCAGCATGCATGCATGTTAAGTAGGCGTGTCAGGAGGGTGTCAATGAATTGGCCGTAAGCTACCGAGCAGTTGACCTACCGAACTCGGGCATAACGGGACAGAATTCATAGGGATGAGATGCTGCCGTTACCTAACAGGTAACTAGTCAGCGCGCGACGGCGTCGAGCTCCCGCGCCAGCCGGCGCACCGCCGCCTCGGGCGTCTCCCGCCCGCTCATCGCATCGCGCACCACCGCCTGCACCACCAGGCTCACCTGGTCGTAACGCGGGCTCTTGGGGCGCGGCGCGGCCCTGAGCACGCTCTCGCGCAGGGTCGGCAGATACGGGAACTCCCGCACCAGCTCGGGATCTTTGTACACATCGGCCCGCACGGGCGGCAGCGCGCCCCGCGTCAGGACCTGGCGCTGGACGCGCTCACTGGTCAGGTACGCGATCAGCCGGGCGGCCGAGTCGGGATGCCGGGCGTGTGTGCCGACGGCGAGGTTGGAGCCGCCGAGGACGCTCATCCCTGGTCCGCCCGGCCCCGGCAGCGGTACGGCGCCGACCTTCCCGGCGACCGGCGAGCCCTTGGCCGACGCGGCGACATAGGCGTACGGCCAATTGCGCAGGAAGAGCAGGCGTCCGTCCTGGAAGGCCTGCTTGGACTCCTCCTCCTTGTACGCGAGCGCCCGTTTCGGGATCCAGCCCTCGCGTACGCCCCGGGAGAGGAAGTCGATGCCCTCGCGGGCGGCCGTCGAGTCGACGGTGACCCGCTCGCCCTCGTCGCCGAGGATCGAGCCGCCCGCCGAGTAGACGGCCTCGGCCGCGTTGACGGTGAGGCCCTCGTAGGGCAGGAACTGGCCCGCGTAGCCGTCGAGACCGTACTTCGGGGCGATGGTCTTCGCCTGTTGCTCCAGCTCGGCCCAGGTGCGCGGCGGGTCGACGCCCTCCTTGGCGAGGATGTCCTTGCGGTAGAGGAGCAGGCCTGCGTTGGTGACGTACGGGACCGCGTAGAGCTGTCCGTCGTAGGTTGCCGTGTCCACGACCGGCTGCAGGAAGCTGCCGAGCGGGAAGCGGTCGCGTGGCAGCGGGCGGATCCAGCCGTGCGCCGCGAACTCCGAGGTCCAGCTGACGTCGATGTTGAGCAGGTCGAAACGGCCACCGCCGCCGTCGTCGTCGCCGCCGCGCAGATCGGTGATCATCTGCGCGCGGGTCTCGTCGGCGGAGTCCGGCAGCTCGACGAGAGTGACCTTCTCGTCCGGGTGGGTGCGGTTCCAGCCCTCCAGGAGGGGGCCGAGATAACCGGTGAGGTCTCCGGCGGTGGCGAGGGTCAGCGGCCCTCGGCCGCTTCCCGTGCCCTCGTCCGCGTGGACGCCGGAGGCGATATAGCCGGTCATGACCACGACCAGAACAAGAAGGCCCCTACCCGCGGCATGGATCCACCGCATAGGTTCCTCCCTGTACACCTGGCACCGAACTTCTTCGTCCGGGGTCAGAGGCCATGTATACCTGTTAGGTATGGGCGATACTAGGGCCTGCGGCACACTAACTCGGGATGCGGGAGGAGAGCACGAGTGCGGCTGCCCCTCCTGGCCCTGCTGGCGCGTGGCTCGGCGCACGGCTACGAGCTGAAGCAGGACCTTGAGCAGATGCTGGGCTCCGCGTACCCTCAGCCGAACGTGGGCCAGATCTATGTCACCCTCGGCCGCCTGGAGAAATCGGGGCTGATCGAGGGCGAGGACGTCGAGCAGTCGAGCCGGCCCAACAAGAAGGTCTACCACCTCACCGACGCCGGGCGTGAGGCGCTGCGCGCCTGGTTCGAGGACACCGAGGACGAGCCTCGGGTGCGGGACGAGTTCTTCATGAAACTGGCTCTCGCCCCGCAGACCGGCCTCGCCGACCAGGTCGCCCTCATCAACAAGCAGCGGCGCCAGTACTTGAACACCATGCGTCAACTGTCGAAGCTGGCCGCCGCCGAGAACCGGGACAACCGCATCGCCCACCTGCTGATAGAGGGCGCGATGCTGCATCTGCAGGCCGACCTGGACTGGCTGGAGCGGTGCCAGGAAGAGCTGGAGGAGTTGGAGTGAGCGACGATTCCACTCCTGGGCTGCGCGCCGAGGGTCTGGTCAAGACGCATCACGGCGAGGGGGCTCCGGCGCATGCCGTGCGGGGCGTGGATCTTTCCGTCCGGCAGGGCGAGTTCGTGGCCGTCACCGGGCCGTCCGGTGCCGGTAAGTCGACCTTGCTGCATCTGCTCGGTGGATTGCAGCGCCCCGACAGCGGCAGCATCTGGCTGGACGGCGAGTGCGCCGACGCCTGGAACGAGGCCCGCTGGGCGGTGGAGCGCAGAAAGCGCATCGGGATCGTCTTCCAGTTCTTCAACCTGGTCTCGGATCTGTCCGTCGCCGACAATGTCGAGCTGCCCGCCCTGCTGGCCGGCGTCCCGCCGAAGCGGGCCCGCGCCGAGCGGAGCGAGCTGCTGACCGAGCTGGGCCTCGCGGGCAAGGAGCGGAGCATGCCGGGCGAACTGTCCGGCGGCGAGCAGCAGCGCGTCGCGCTGGCCCGGGCCCTGGTCAACCGCCCGCCGCTGCTGCTGGCCGACGAGCCCGCGGGCAGCCTGGACAGCAAGGGCACCCGCGAGGTGATGCGGCTGCTGTCCCGCTTCCACCAGCGCGGCCAGACGATCGTGCTGGTCACGCATGACGCCCGGCTGGCCAGCGCCGCGGACCGGGTGATCAGCTTCTTCGACGGCCGTATCGCCGACGACGCCGAACTGGACGGCGGCACCACCCCACCGCGCCGGTCGGGGATATCGGGCGTCCTGGAGCTGAAGGACTGACATGCGGCGCTACGACGATCCCTGTGCCCGGCGCGGTCGCTCCCCCCGATGCGGTCGCTCCCCCCGGCGCCGGTCTCCCGGTCGCGAGCGGCGAGGCTGACGCCCATGCGAGCCACCCTGCGCTGGGCCCACTCCGATCTGCGTACGCACCGCGGCGAGGCGCTGTTCCTCGTGCTGGCCACGGCCGGGATCGTCGTCTCGCTGCTGCTGGCCACGGCACTCTTCGGTTACGCCACGAACCCCTGGCAGCGCGTCTTCACCCAGGCGCACGGCGCGCACGTCTGGCTGCACACCGGTTCCTCGGCCGACACCGGCAAGCTGGCCGACCTCGATGGCGTCCAGTCCGTCGCGGGCCCCTACCCCACCTCCGCCACGACCCTGGCCTCCCGGGGCACCCGTGCCTCCGTCGAACTGCGCGGCACCCCCGAGCGGCCCGCCGTCGGCCGCCCGCTCCTGACCTCCGGCCACTGGCTGGACCCGGCGAACCCCGACGGCGTGGTCCTGGAGACCCGCCTGGCCCGCGCCCTCCTCGCCGCCCCCGGCGACACCCTCACCCTGCCCGGCACCGGCCGCACCCTGACCGTCGTCGGCATCGCCGACAACGCCGAGCCGCGCTACCGGCCGGGCGAGCAGCCGGGCCTCGTCTGGGCGCCGCCGTCCGCCGTACGCAACCCGGGCGGCCAGGTCATCGGCCTCCGCCTGACCGACCCCGAGGACACGGACTACGCCGTCCAGCGCGCCGTGACCGTGCTGGGCGCCGGTGCGGTCAGCGAGGTCTCCACCTGGAAGCAGGCCCGGGCCGAGGCACAGGGCGACAACCGGCTGCTCGGGCAGGTGCTGGGGCTGTTCGGGCTGGGCGCGCTGGTCGCCGCCGGGCTGGCCGTGCACGGGGCCATCGGCACCCGGATCCGCGGCCATCTGCGGGACATCTCGGTGCTGAAGGCGATCGGGTTCACGCCGGGCCAGGTGGTCCGCGTCTTCCTGCTCCAGCATCTCGCCTACGCGCTGCTCGGTGCCGTGGCCGCGGCCTCCGTCATCCAGGCCCTGGGCAACCACATCCCCGGGCGGCTCGGGGACGCGGTCGGCGTGTGGCAGGGGCTGCCCGGGCACACCGTGGCGCTGTTCACGGTGCCGGTGGGCGCGGTGCTGCTCATCGGCGCCACCACCTGGCTCGCGGCATGGCGGGCGGGACGGGTGCCGCCGGTTCCGGTGCCCCGGCCCGCGGCTCCGCTCGGCGGACGGCTCACCGGCGTGGCGCGCGGAGCGCTCGGGCTACGGCTGCCGCCCGCGCTGGTGCTGGGCTGGCACCGGGCGTTCACCCGCCGCCCCCGGTCGCTGGCCACGGTCGCCCGGCTGGCGCTGCCGCTGCTGCTGATCGTGGTCGCGATGAGCGCCTGGACCACCATCGACCGCTTCGACAGCAGCCCCGACCGCATCGGCCTGCCGACCGCCCTGACCGCCCGTGCCGACGCCGGCCTGACCGACCCGGACGCCCGCGCCCTGCTGGAACGCGATCCGCAGGTCGCCGCCGCCTACCCGGGTGTCGAGGTGGCCGCGCTGGTCCCGGGGCAGACGGCGACCATCGCCCTGCGTGGCCTCGGCACCGGCCAGGACCCCTACCCGTACGCGCTGGCCGAGGGCCGGCCCGCGCAGGGCCGCGACGAGGCGGTGGCCGGGCAGGGGCTGCTCGATCTGCTGGACGTGGCCGTCGGCGACTGGGTCCGGGTGACCGTCGGCGACCAGCCGCAGATCCTGCACATCGTGGGCCGAAGCATCGAGCCGGACAACGCCGGCCGGGTCATCTCCACCTCCCTCGACACCCTGCGCGAGAACGGCCCCGGCCTCGGCCCCACCCTCTACGAGCTACGGCTCCGTCCGGGCGCCGACCCGGCCGAGGTCGCCGACCGGCTGGCCGAGGCGGGGCAGGGCCGGCTGGACGTCCACGCCGTGCCCAACCCCGCCGACGGGCTCTCGCCGCTGCGGGGAGTCGTCGTGGGCCTGATCGCCGTGCTGGCTCTCATCGGGCTGATCGAACTGCTCACCGCGATCGGCGGCACGGTGCGCGAGGGCGAGCGCGATCTGCTGGCCCTCAAGGCCATCGGCCTCTCCCCACGGCAGATCACCGCGATCACCGTCACGTCCACCGCCTGCACCGCCCTGGCCGCGGTCGTCGTCGGCACGGCCCTGGGCACACCCCTCGCGCACTGGCTGATCGACGCCCAGGGCAGATCGAGCGGCATCGGCGCCGGGATCGCCCAGGGCCCGTCCGTCCCACTCCTGCTGCTCTTCGGCGCCGCCGCGGTCACCGGAGCGGCCGCCCTGGCCGCCGTCCCCGCCTCCCGCGCGGCCCACCGCCGACTCGCGGACACCCTGAGCGCGGTCGCCTGACCGACGGGCCCGGGACACGAAGGGTTTGCCGAGGTCAGCGGCCGTAAGAGCCGGGGCCGTGGGGTTGCTGCGGGTGGTACGGGGGCGGCGGGCTGTGCGGGTGCGGCGGCCGTGGGGCGTACGGATTCTGCGGGCCCGGTGCGTAGGGGTTGCCCTGCGGTGGCACGAAACCGTTCGGTGCGTACGGCGGCGGGGGCGGCGTCGGAGTGGGCGTCGGCAGGGCGGCCGGGTGGTCCGCCAGCCGGATGCCGTACCGGCTCTTGAGGCGGCCCATCTCCAGCAGGGCGATGGCCGTCACCGTCACGGGGGCACCCAGGATGAAGACGAAGCCCATGGCGAGGCCGAGGCCGTGCAGATCACCCGTGATGAGGTCGGGGATGGCCATCAGCCATGTCGTCACCGTGGCGAGCAGCGGTGGCAGACAGCGATGCACGACGGCCGTGCCGAAGAAGTTCCCCGAGATCCGGTAGGCACCGGCGATCACGAAGAAGGCCATCCACAGCCCCACAAAGCTGAACAGCAGGTTCCCGAGGGTCCCGAGGGCGCCCCCCAACCGGAAGATCAGCACCGTCCCGAGCGCCGAGCCGATGAACAGCAGCAGCAACTTCAACGACCTGACCAGCGGCTCCCGCAGCTGCGCCACCGTACCGGCGCCGGAGCGCCGCCAGAGGTAGAGCATCACACCCACCGTGAGCGGTGTGATGAAGAGCAGGACCACACAGGCGGTCGCCGCGTTGTCCATCATCTCGTCGAAGGCGAAGCCGCCCTCGACGAAGGTGTAGACACCGAACGCCGCGACCGCCCCGGCGATGACCCGCACCCGTTTGAGGGCGTCCACCGACGGATCAAGCGACTCCGGGATCCAGGTCGGATGGAACATCGCCCGCGCCACATGATGGGGCTTCAGGAACGACCGCGCGGTCAGCGTGCCGCCGGTCCAACTCCCTTGTGGATACGTCACCTTGTACTCCCCCGAGTGATCGTGCTCATGATCACCGAGGGAGTCTACGGGAAGCGGACGACAACATGCCGCCCGCTTTCCGCATCAGCGATTTCCGACGTCCACGCTCACTGCCGGCCGCGCAGCTCCCGGTACTTGGTGACGAGCGCCTTCGTCGACGTGTCCAGCCCAGGCACGTCCGCGCCCTCGGTCAGCGCGGGCTCGACCCGCTTGGCGAGGACCTTGCCGAGCTCGACGCCCCACTGGTCGAAGGAGTCGATGTTCCACACCGCGCCCTGCACGAACACCTTGTGCTCGTACAGCGCGACCAACTGGCCCAGCACCGACGGGGTCAGCTCACGCGCGAGGATCGTGGTCGTCGGGCGGTTGCCCTTGAACGTCTTGTGGGCCACCAGCTCCTCCGGCACCCCCTCGGCCCGCACCTCCTGAGGCGTCTTGCCGAACGCCAGCGCCTGCGTCTGTGCGAAGAAGTTCGCCATCAGCAGGTCGTGCTGTGCCTTCAGTTCGTCGCTCAGCTCGGCGACCGGCTCGGCGAAGCCGATGAAGTCCGCCGGGATCAGCTTGGTGCCCTGGTGGAGCAGCTGGTAGTAGGCGTGCTGCCCGTTGGTGCCCGGCGTGCCCCACACGACCGGCCCGGTCTGCCAGTCGACCTCCTGCCCGTCCCGGCCGACGTACTTGCCGTTGGACTCCATGTCCAACTGCTGCAGATACGCCGTGAACTTGGACAGGTAGTGGCTGTACGGCAGCACCGCGTGCGACTGGGCGTCGTGGAAGTTGCCGTACCAGATGCCCAACAGGCCCAGCAGCAGCGGCACGTTGGCCTCCGCGGGCGCGGTGCGGAAGTGCTCGTCGACGATCCGGAAGCCGTCGAGCATCTCCCGGAAACGGTCCGGCCCGATGGCGATCATCAGCGACAGCCCGATCGCCGAGTCGTACGAGTACCGCCCGCCGACCCAGTCCCAGAACTCGAACATGTTGACCGTGTCGATGCCGAAGTCCGCGACCTTCTCGGCGTTCGTCGACAAGGCGACGAAGTGCTTCGCGACGGCCTCCGGTCCGGCCTTCAGCTCGCCCAGCAGCCAGTTGCGCGCGGACGTGGCGTTGGTGATCGTCTCGATGGTGGTGAAGGTCTTGGACGCGATGATGAACAGCGTCTCGGCCGCGTCCAGGTCGCGGACGGCCTCGTGCAGATCGGCGCCGTCGACGTTCGACACGAAACGGACCGTGAGATCGCGGTCGGTGAAGCTGCGCAGCACCTCGTACGCCATCGCGGGGCCGAGGTCGGAGCCGCCGATGCCGACGTTGACGACGTTCCTGATGCGCTTGCCGGTGTGGCCGGTCCAGGCGCCGGAGCGGACCCGGTCGGCGAAGTCGGCCATCTTGTCGAGGACGGCGTGCACACCGGGGACGACGTTCTCCCCGTCGACCTCGATCACCGCGTCGCGCGGCGCCCGCAGCGCAGTGTGCAGCACGGCCCGGTTCTCGGTGGTGTTGATCTTCTCGCCGCGGAACATGGCGTCCCGCAACCCGAACACATCCGTGGCGGCGGCCAGCTCGCGCAGCAGCCGCAGCGTCTCGTCGGTGACCAGGTGCTTGGAGTAGTCGATGTGCAGGTCGCCCACCTGCAGTGTGTACCCCGCGCCGCGGCCCGGGGCGGCGGCGAACAGCTCCCGCAGCCGCACCTCGCCCAGCTCCTCGCGGTGCTTGGCCAGCGCGGTCCACTCGGGCGTCCGGTTGAGCCTGGTACGGCCGTCTGCGTTCATGTCCGACTTCAGCCTTCTTTCGTGCCTGTCCCAGCTGTTCCAACCTAATTGATCAGCGCATGGCGTGACGCGTCGTGGCGTCGTCGTCCGGCGCAACAACAGATACGTCCGCCTTGCGCGCGGGTATCAGCGCGGCGAGGGCCAGTACGAAGAAGGCGGCCGTGAGCAGGGGCGGGGTGTTGAGACCCCAGGCGGTGGCGACGGCACCGCCGAGCAGGGCGCCCAGCGGCACCCCGGCGAAGGACAGCGTCCGGAAGGCCGAGGCCACCCGGCCCAGCAGTTCGGCGGGGCTGCGCTGCTGCATGAGCGTCGTCGTGTTGACGTTCCACACCATGCCCATGAGCCCGAAGACGGCCAGGGCCGCCACCAGCACGGTCAGGCTGCGCACGGTGCCCATGACGACGAGGGCGGCGGTCTGCACCGTACCGGCGAGCAGCACGGCCGGGATCCGGCCCAGGCGCCGCACGATCCGTCCGTTCACCACTCCCCCGGCGAGGCCGCCGACGGTGACCGCGGCACCCGCCGCCGCGTATCCCACGGGGCCGGCGTCCAGCCACCCGGTCACCAGGACGACCAGGGTGGCGAGCTGGGCGCCCATGCCGATGTTGCACAGGGCGGTCGCGGCGCACAGACCCCGCAGGGGCCCGTCGTGCCACAGGGTGCGCAGGCCTTCCGCGATCTCCCGGCGCAGGGTGCTGCCCGCCGCGGCCGGCTTCCGCTCGGGCGCCTCGACGCGCAGCGAGGCCACCAGCGCGGCCGCGATCAGAAAGGTGGCGGCGTCGGCGGCGAAGGGGACGGCCGCGCCCGCCGCCAGCAGCAGCGGCACCACCGGCCCGCCGACCAGTCCGCCCGCGATGCGCTGCCCGGTCATCAGCCGGGCGTTCGCGCTGCCCAGGGCGGCACGGTCCACCAGGGCGGGGAGCAGAGCGGTGGACGCGTTGTCGAACAGGGTCTGGAGCGCGGTCAGAGTGAAGGCCAGTGCGATGAGCAGGCCGATCGAGGCGTGCCCGAGGGCCACGAGCAGCGCGAACGCGGCGACCAGCAGGCCGCGTAACGCGTCCACCGTCCACATCGCGCGCCGCTGGTCCACCCGGTCGGCGACGGCGCCGCCGAGCAGCCCGAAGACGATCCACGGCAGATAGCCGCAGGCGGTGACCGTGGCGATCAGCAGCGGCCGGTCCGTCAGCGTCACGGCGAGGAGCGGCAGGGCCGCCGTACGCAGGGAGTCGCCGAAGCTGGAGAGCACGGCGGCGCTCCACAGCCGTCCGAATCCGCCGCGCCACGCGGGCACGCACAGGTCAGCCACTTCAGCCGTCGCCACAACTCCCCCTCACGGTCCTCGATGTGGAAGATCGATACACAAACCGTAGAGGGCACCACTGACAACCGGTCCGCGAGCGGCTCGGGGCCGTGGGTCAAACAGGTCCGGCCAGGCGCCCTCAGGCACCCGGCCGGTCCTCAATTCCTAGATCTCGCCCCGCAGTTTGGCGAGTGCCTCGGCGAGGATCGCCTCGCCGTCTGCGTCGCTGCGTCGTTCCCGTACATACGCGAGGTGCGTCTTGTAGGGCTCGGTGCGCGGCGGGTCCGGCGGGTTGTCCCGGTCCTGCCCGGCGGGAAAGCCGCAGCGCGGGCAGTCCCAGGTGTCGGGGACCTGCGCGTCGCTGGCGAAGCTGGGCTGCGTCTCATGCCCGTTGGAGCACCAGAAGGAGATGCGCAGCCGGGGCGCGGACTCGCCCCGCTCAGCCTCGCCCATCGGCCCCGCCCCGACCCGGCTTCCTCGGATCGCGTTGCCACTTGCCACGGTCGTAACTCCCTGCGTGATGGTGCCGCAAAGCGAGTCGGCGTTTCGCTTCGCTGCGAGCGCCTCAGTCTACGTAAGGCCCAACGCGCGTCCAGTGATTGTGGTTACAGAGCCCCTACACCAAGACGCAAGCCCCATGATAGGCGGCGCTCAGCTGCGCGTACCGAACATGGGGCCTTACGTATGGATTGTGCGTGCGGTCAGTTGTTGACCTTCATCATGATGCCGAGTACGACAATGCACGCGAACCACAGCAGACCGACCACGACGGTGATCCGGTCGAGGTTGCGCTCGGCGACCGAGGAGCCACCGACGGACGACTGCATGCCGCCACCGAACATGTCGGAGAGGCCGCCGCCCTTGCCCTTGTGCATCAGCACCAGCAGCATCAGCAGCCCGCTGAAGACGATCAGGGCGATCGAGAACCCCATAACCACGGCTGGACCAACTTCCTCGGATCTGGATGGACGACAGGGGCACAGCCTCAGGGCTGTGCCCCCGCAAGGGTACGACGTATCGCCGCTACCGCATACTCACTGGTCGCGGAAGCGTACGATCTTGACGAACTCGTCGGCGTCCAGTGAGGCACCGCCGACCAGGGCGCCGTCGATGTCGGCCTGCGCCATGATCTCGGCGACGTTGCCCGACTTCACGGAGCCGCCGTACTGGATGCGGATCTTGTCGGCCACGTCCTGCGAGTACAGCTCGGCCAGCTTTCCGCGGATGGCGGCGCAGACCTCCTGGGCGTCCTCGGCGCCGCAGACCTTGCCGGTACCGATGGCCCAGACGGGCTCGTAGGCGATCACCACGGTCTCGGCCTGCTCGGCCGGGAGGCCCTTCAGACCGCCCTCGACCTGGGCGAGCGTGTGCGGGACGGCGTTGCCGGCCTCGCGGACCTCCAGCTCCTCGCCGACGCACATGATCGGCGTCAGACCGTGCTTGTAGGCGGCCTTGACCTTGGCGTTGACGATCTCGTCGGTCTCGGCGTGGTACTGGCGGCGCTCGGAGTGGCCGATCGCCACGTAGGTGCACTTCAGCTTGGCCAGCATCGAACCGGAGATCTCGCCGGTGTAGGCACCGGAGTCGTGGGCCGAGATGTCCTGGGCGCCGTACTTGATCTTCAGCTTGTCGCCGTCGACCAGGGTCTGCACGGAGCGCAGGTCGGTGAAGGGCGGCAGGACGGCGACCTCGACGGCGTCGTAGTCCTTGTCGGCCAGGGCGAAGGCGAGCTTCTGGACGTGGGCGATGGCCTCAAGGTGGTTGAGGTTCATCTTCCAGTTGCCCGCCATCAGCGGCGTGCGCGTGCTCATTAAGGTCAGTCCTCCAGTGCGGCGAGGCCGGGGAGCGTCTTGCCCTCAAGGTATTCGAGGGAGGCGCCGCCACCGGTCGAGATGTGGCCGAATGCCGTCTCGTCGAAGCCCAGGGTGCGGACGGCCGCGGCGGAGTCGCCACCACCGACCACGGTGAAGCCCTTGGACTCGACGAGGGCCTGGGCGACCGCCTTGGTGCCCTCGGCGTAGTCGGGGTGCTCGAAGACGCCCATGGGGCCGTTCCAGAAGACGGTGGCGGCGTCGGCGAGCTTCGAGGCGTACAGCTTGCGGGTCTCCGGACCGATGTCCAGGCCCTCCTGGTCGGCGGGGATGGCGTCCGCGGCGACGGTCGTGGGGTTGGTCGGGGCCTTGGCCTTCAGGTCCGGGAACTCGGTGGAGACCAGGACGTCGACCGGCAGGACGATCTCGACGCCGTTCTTCTCGGCCCGCTCCATGTACTCGGTGACGGCCGGGACCTGGTCCGCCTGGAGGAGCGAGATACCGACCTCGTAGCCCTTGGCCTTGAGGAAGGTGTACGCCATGCCACCGCCGATGAGCAGCCGGTCGGCCTTGCCGAGCAGCTGGTCGATGACGGCGAGCTTGTCGGACACCTTGGCGCCGCCGAGGGCGACGACGTAGGGCCGCTCGACCTCGTCGGTGAGCTTCTTCAGGACGCCGACCTCGGTGGCGATGAGGTGGCCGGCGTAGTGCGGCAGGCGGGCCGGGAGGTCGTACACCGAGGCGTGCTTGCGGTGGACCGCACCGAAGCCGTCACCGACGTAGACGTCGGCGAGGGCCGCGAGGCGGTCGGCGAAGGCGCCGCGCTCGGCGTCGTCCTTGCTGGTCTCGCCGGCGTTGAAGCGGAGGTTCTCGATGACCGCGACCTGGCCGTCGGCGAGGCCGGCGACCGTGGCCGTGGCGGACTCGCCGACCGTGTCGGTCGCAAACGCCACTTCGGCGCCGAGGAGTTCACCGAGGCGGGCGGCGGCGGGCCCGAGGGAGAAAGCCGGGTCCGGGGCGCCCTTGGGACGGCCCAGGTGGGAGGCGACGACCACGCGGGCGCCCGCCTCGGCGAGGGCCTTGACGGTGGGCAGCACGGCGCGGATGCGGCCGTCGTCGGTGATCGTGGTGCCGTCCAGCGGCACGTTCAGGTCGGCGCGGACGAAGACCCGCTTGCCTGCGACGCCTTCGGAGAGAAGTTCGTCGATCGTCTTCATGAAGGGGACTCCTGAGGAGGGCTCGTGATCGCTCTTGATCGCTCGGAAGCGCTCGTGATCCAACAGGTCTGTTCTGCACGCGCGTCAGGGGGCGGGCGGCGCGTCCCGGCGCCGCGCCAGCCCGGAGGGCACAAGATTCGCGTGGTGTGGATATCAGAGGTGGTTTGCGACGAAGATCCTG